>DASZZH010000026.1 GCA_035543335.1 Burkholderiales bacterium | reverse complement strand
CGCATTAAGCGTGCGTTCCAGCCAAACCAACAACGCGCCAGGATTAGCGCGCTTATTGTTACATTTCTTAGAAGTTCTGCAAGTGGAGCCCCTTAACACATCAGGGCAGGAGTTCCGATATTTCCCAATGCCCAGATTTGCCCTGGTTGGAGAGCCGACTGCGCTCGATGCCACCGCTTATGCTTTCCTCGCCAACATCATATTGGTGCCGCTCGATTCAGCGCTCAAGCAACACGCGCTGAAATATCCCCGGCTCGAAGCGTATTGCCGGCGCATGCGCGAAAGATATTATCCTTAGCCTAGTTTTTCCAGTTGCGTGGTGAGTTTTTCCAGCGTCGCGCCGAAGTCGGCGAGGCGCTTTTTTTCCTGTGCGATGACCTGAACGGGCGCGCGCTCGACGAATGCCGGATTGCCGAGCTTGGTTTTCGCCTTGGCGATCTCGCTTTCCTGCCGCGCGATTTCCTTTTTCAACCGCCCGCGCTCGGCGGCGAAGTCGATCTCGATTTTCAGCATGAACCGGTATGTACCCGAGATGACGACAGGTGCATCAGTGTTGGGCAGATTATCTACGATTTGCACCTCGGAAAGCCTTGCCAAGGCCGAGATATACGGACTGATCTGCGCAAGATCGTCTGGAGGGCCTTCCGCAATCATTGCCACACGCCTAGACGGTAGTAAGTTTGCTTCGCTACGTAGGTTCCGGACCGAGTTCGTTAGGCCTTTAAGCAATGCCACAAAATTAAGTACAGTAGCCTGTGGAATTCCATTATTCGGCTTTGGGTATGCTGCGAGCATGATACTTTGCCCACTCCTGCCCGCAAGAGTCGTAATCTTCTGCCACAACTCCTCAGTGATGAAGGGGATAACCGGATGGGCGAGTCGTAATGTGGCTTCTAGTACTCGTACCAACGTGCGCCGCGTACCACGCTGCTGCGCTTCATTTCCCACCTGCAACTGCACTTTTGCTAACTCGACATACCAATCACAGTATTCATCCCAAAGGAACTCATAGATCTCTCGGGCGAGTAGATCGAAGCGGTAGGTTTCGAATCCCTCGATGACACGTGATTCTGCTTGCTGAAGGCGGTAGATGATCCATTCATCTACGAACGATAGTTCAATGGGTTTGATGTCGTCCTGCCCGCAGTCCTTACCCTCGCAGTTCATGAGTACGAAGCGCGCGGCGTTCCACAGTTTGTTGCAGAAGTTGCGGTAACCCTCACAACGGTTGAGGTCGAAGTTAAGTGTGCGCGCGAAGCTGGCCAGTGAGGCGAAGGTGAAACGCAACGCATCCGCGCCGTAAGAGGGGATGCCGTTCGGGTAATGGTTGCGGATGTATTTCTCGATTTTTTCTTTGTGCTCAGTGCGCAGCAAGCCGACTGTCGATTTCGCCAGCAGCTCATCGAGCGTGATGCCGTCTATCAGATCGAGCGGGTCAAGCGTGTTGCCTTTCGACTTCGACATCTTCTGGCCTTCGGCGTCGCGCACGATGGCGTTGATGTAGACGTGGCGGAACGGCACTTTATCGGTGAAATGCAGCGTCATCATGATCATCCGCGCCACCCAGAAGAAAATGATGTCGAAGCCGGTGACCAGCACCGAAGAAGGCAGAAAGAGGTCGAGGTCTTTTGTTTTTTCAGGCCAACCGAGGGAAGTAAAGGGCACCAAGGCGGAGGAGAACCATGTATCGAGCACGTCGGGATCGCGCACAAGCTTTTTACCACCGGCCTTTTTCGCCGCTTCTGCTTTGTTGCGAGCAACGTAAACATTCCCATCTTCGTCATACCATGCCGGTATCTGGTGCCCCCACCACAGTTGCCGCGAGATGCACCAGTCTTGAATGTTTTCCAGCCATTGGTTGTAAGTGGAGACCCAGTGCTCGGGGTAGAACTTCACCTCGCCCTTTGCGACCGCCTCGAGGCCGGATTTCGCCAGCCCGTCCATCGTCACAAACCATTGATCCGTTAGCATCGGCTCGACGATGACGCCGGTGCGTCCCGAGCGCGGCACGCGCAGCTTGTAGGGTTTTTCTGAGACCAAAAGGCCTTGAGCCTTAAGGTCGGCGACGATGAGCTTACGTGCTTCAAACCGATCAAGAGTCCAGTACTTGGACGGAATGCCGATATCTTGTGCTAGAGGTTGTGTTCCGACGGGTCCGGTTTTGCCGCCAGACTGCCTTGGTGCTACGTAGTTTTGCCACCGTTCGCCCGCAGCTGGAATCGAGTTGTCGATTACTTTGGCTTCCAAAGTAAAAATCGAGAAAAGCGGGGACAAACTATCGCGGTGTCGCTCCCAGACCCTGTAGTCATTGAAATCATGTCCTGGCGTGATCTTTACACATCCAGTCCCGAATTCCGGATCCACGTACTCGTCCGCGATCACCGGGATGCTGCGGCCGGTGAGAGGCAGCTTGACGCGTTTGCCGACGAGGGATTTGTAGCGGTTATCTCCTGGGTTGACCGCTACCGCGACGTCGCCCAGCATGGTTTCCGGCCGCGTTGTCGCCACCACCACGCCCTTGCCGCCGCCATCGAGCGGGTAGTGGATTTCCCAGAGTTTGCCGTCTTCTTCTTCGCTGTCCACTTCCAGGTCGGACACCGCGGTGCCGAGCACCGGGTCCCAGTTGACCAGCCGCTTGCCGCGATAGATCAGCCCTTGTTCGTAAAGCCGCACGAACACCTCGATGACTGCGCGTGACATGCGCTCGTCCATCGTGAAGTAGCCCGCGTGCTGGCCATCAGTGCTTGCGTAATCCCAGTTGCCGGAGACGCCGAGCCGGCGCATCTGGCGCGTGATGGCCGAGCCGGATTGCTGCTTCCATTGCCACACGCGCTCGACGAATTTTTCCCGCCCCAGATCGCGGCGGGTCTTGTTTTCCATTTCGAGTTGGCGCTCGACCACAATTTGCGTGGCGATGCCGGCATGGTCTGTTCCCATCACCCAGTTCACCTTGTCGCCGCGCATGCGGTGGTAACGGATGAGGATATCCATCAGCGTCTGCTGGAACGCATGCCCCATGTGCAGCGTGCCGGTGACATTAGGCGGTGGAAGCTGGATGCAATACGCCTGCTCCGTGGGCGGCGCGTCTAGTTTGTCAGCTGCGTTGTCGCCGGTTCGCCGTGCTTCGTGCACTGTCTCGCCGGCTCCTCCTTGCTTTCGTGTATCCGCAGCCGCCGACGGTGCAGGCGGGGTGGATTGGTCTGAGGTTCGATGGCGAAAATAGCCGCGCTTTTCCCATTCCGGATACCAACGGCTTTCTATGCCATGCGGGTCAAAACTCTTGGCGAGTTCCATTGGATGAAAAAGTGATGCGAAAAGCAGCGATTATACCTTGCGCTTTTCAGTGACGGGGGAAGATTGAATGAGTTTTTGATGGTGCTCAAGCTGCGCGTCGAGCGCGTGGGCGACGGCATCGTCCACCATGGCTTTGATAGTGTTCTTGAGCTCGGCGAGCATGGCGTCAAGCATCTGTTCCATCCTGCCCGTCAATTGCGGCCTCAGATGCTGTTGCAATTCGTTGTCGATGCGGCTGTCCAGGTTTTGCAGCACGCGCTGGTAGATTTGAATCGCCAGTGCTTCCACCTGCTCCGGGGTCAAAGCGGCGAGTCCGGCCTGGCCCGGGCCCGGCTTGGCGGCGGTGGCAATCACGTCGGTGAGCGTGGGAATTTCATTGTCCAGCGCGCGGTGTTTTTTTATCAGCGCGTTCATTTTGGAGAGGAGGTCGTCTTGCTCCGGCATAGGCGTTATAACTCCGCCGCAGTTTTGCTGAGATCGTGATGACGAATGTCGTAACCGCGGT
This sequence comes from Burkholderiales bacterium, assembly GCA_035543335.1. NCBI lineage: Bacteria > Pseudomonadati > Pseudomonadota > Betaproteobacteria > Burkholderiales > Burkholderiales bacterium. The sequence continues at coordinate 83,363 of DASZZH010000026.1, read as the reverse complement.
CGCGGTAGAAGCGGTAACGGTCGCGGCCCGCCTGACTGTCCGCCTTATCGAGGCCCACGATTTCAATCAGACGCTGGAAACGGCTGAAAAACGGCGGCCACTCGGGATGGAGATTCAGCAGCACCTGATCGTGCGGCAGCGGCTCGGAGTGATGATCGATGATGACCGGTGTTTCCTGAGCCAGCGGGTCAGTGGCGCGGCAGTGCGGGATGAAGCTGATTGCGGGATAACACCACATTAACCGGTCAAGCTTTTCCGTGGTTTCGGCGTCGGCGGCGTAAATCATCACGCGCAGGCCTTTTTCCAGCGCCTTGGCGCTCAAGCTGCACGCCACCTGCAGCTTGTTTTCGACATGAGTGTAAAAATCAATCTCAGTCATGCTTTGCTTGCCCGGCTCATCAAAAATTGAGTGAGCAGGGGCACCGGACGGCCGGTTGCGCCCTTGTCCCTGCCCGATTTCCACGCCGTGCCGGCGATGTCGAGATGCGCCCAAGCGTATTTCTTGGTGAAGCGCGAGAGGAAACACGCGGCTGTCACGCTGCCGGCGGGGCGCCCGCCGATGTTGGCCATGTCGGCGAAATTACTTTTGAGCTGCTCCTGGTAATCGTCCCACAGCGGCATGTGCCAGGCGCGGTCGTGCGCAACCTCGCCGGCTTTGAGCAACTCGCGCGCCAAAGATTCATCGTTGCTGTAAAGGCCGGAAGCGACATGGCCGAGCGCAATCACGCACGCGCCGGTGAGCGTGGCGATGTCCACCACTACCGCCGGATCAAAGCGCTCGGCATAAGTGAGCGCATCGCACAGAATCAGCCGCCCCTCGGCGTCGGTATTGAGAATCTCGATGGTCTGCCCCGACATGCTGGTGACGATGTCGCCCGGACGGCTGGCGTTGCCTCCCGGCATGTTTTCGGTGGTGGGAATGATGCCGACCACATTAAGCGGCAGCCGCATCTGCGCCACCGCCTTGATTGAGCCCAGCACGCTCGCCGCGCCGCACATGTCGAATTTCATTTCGTCCATTTCCGCCGCGGGCTTGATCGAGATGCCGCCGGTATCGAAAGTAATGCCTTTGCCGACTAGCACGACGGGTTTTTGTTTTTTGGCTGTCCCGTGGTATTGCAGCACGATGAGCTTGGGCGGCTGGTGGCTGCCGCGCGCGACTGAGAGCAGCGAACCCATGCCGAGTTTTTCCATGTCCCTGCGCTCCAGCACTTTCGCCTTGAGCTTGTGGGTTTTGGCGAGCTGCAGCGCCTGTTGCGCGAGATAGGTGGGGGTGCAGATATTGGGCGGCAGGTTCCCCAAATCGCGAGTGAGCTGGATGCCCTCGGCGACGGCGATTCCCTGTTTCAGCGCAGCTTCGGCGCGGGCAAAGTCCTTGCGCTCCACCATCAAGCTCAACTTCGAAAGCGTTTTTTTGCTTTCTTCACTCTTGCTTTTCAAGCGGTCGAAGCGATAAACGGCATCGCGCACATGCAGCGCCGCTTGCAGGGTTTTCCACGCCGTGTCGTGTTTTTTGACCGGCAATTCAGTGAAAAACAACGCCGCTTCAGCAGCCCCGGTTTCGTTGAGCGCCTTCACCGCCGCGCGCAGCGCATCGAAATACGACTGTTCCTTGAAATCCGCTTCCCGGCCCAAGCCCACCAGCAGCACGCGCTCGGCCGCCACGCCCGGCACGTTGTGCAAAAGCAGGGTGGAGCCGGATTTGCCTTGCATGTCGCCTCGGCGCAGGATACGCTCAAGATAGCCACCGGACGCACGGTCAACCGCAGCGGCGGCTAGTGAAAGCTTGCGCGGCGCATAAACTCCAAGCACCGTACAGTGGGCGGCCTGCTTTTCCGGGGCGCTTGTTTTTATGCTAAATTCCACACTTTGCTCCTTCTTTCGCAAAAGATTTTCCAAAAACACGTGTTACACCGCATTATCCACAGAGTTTTTGTGAAAAGTCAAAAGCCAATATGATTTTCCGCCGTGTCCTGCTGCGGGAATTCACCGACATCGCGCTGGTCGTGTTCGTGATCCTGTTCGCCATCGTTCTGGTGACGCAGCTGGTGCGCTTCCTCGGCGCCGCCGCGAGCGGCGCGGTGGCGCCCGAAGGCGTGATCGCGCTTTTGGGTTTTCGCGCCATTTACTACCTGCCGGTATTACTGGCGCTGACGCTGTTTATTTCGGTGTTGTTGAGTTTGACCCGCAGCTACCGCGATTCGGAGATGATCGTGTGGTTCAGTTCCGGCATCAGCATTGCCGCGTGGATCCGTCCGGTGACGGTGTTTGCCGTGCCGATGACGGCGGTGATTGCGGTATTGAGCCTGTTTCTTTCGCCGTGGGCTTTCGGCAAAGGCGAGGAATACCGCCATCAGCTCGACAGCCGCGATGATGTGGCGACGGCCACGCCCGGTGTGTTCCGCGAATCCAGGCAGGCGGACCGCGTGTATTTTGTGGGAAGCGCCGCGGGGGAGGGGGATACCGTTTCCGATATTTTCGTGAGCTCGGTGCAGCACCAGCAGCTGGGCACCATAGTGGCGAAAAACGGCTATCAGGAAACGCGCGAGAACGGCGACCGCTTCCTGGTGCTGTTGCATGGCCAGCGCTACGAAGGGCCGCCCGGCTCCCCCGAATACAAAATCACGGATTTCGACAAATACGAAATGCGCATCGAGCCGTATGAGGCGAAACAGGAAGCGCCGCAGGGGCGTGCGACGTCCACACTCGATCTGCTGCGCGAAGGCAGCCCGGCGAGCCTCGCCGAATTCGTCTGGCGCGCCGGGCTGCCGATCAGCGCCCTGATTCTGGCTTTGCTCGCGGTGCCGTTAAGCTTCGTCAACCCAAGCGTCGGGCGCTCCTTCAACCTGATTCTGGCGCTCGCGGTGTATATGCTCTACAGCAATTCTCTCAGCATCGCCCGCGGGCTGGTGGCACAGCAGAAAATCAACCTCGCGCTGGGTTTCTGGGGAGTGCATATCTTCATGCTGGCGGTGCTCGCCCTGTTGTTTTACCGGCGGCTCAAGGTGACGCCGCTGTTGCGCTTCTTCAAGCAATGAGGATAATCAACCGTTTTCTCAGGCAGCACATTTTCGGCAGCACGCTGCTGGTGTTTGCTGCTCTGCTTGGGCTGTTTGCGCTGCTTGATTTGATTCACGAGCTGGGCGACTTGGGCCAAGCCAATTACCGTCTGCAGCACATTCTGCTCTACGTGCTGTTGAGCGTGCCCGGCCACATCTACGAGCTTTTCCCCATCGCGGCGCTGATCGGCACGCTGCTGGCGCTGGCGCAACTGGTGATCCATTCCGAATACACCGTGATACGCGTCTCGGGTGTCTCCGCGCGCGACATGGTGTTGTCGCTGATGCAGACCGGTCTGGTGTTCGTCGTGCTGACGTTTGTGACCGGCGAATTCATCGCCCCGGTGACTGAGCGCGCGGCGCAGCAACTGCGCCTCAGGGCGCTGAAAACCGTGGTGGCGCAGGAATTCCGCTCCGGGCTGTGGGTGAAGGATGAAAGGAGCTTTATCAATGTTGCGCAGATCCTGCCCGACACCACGCTGCTGGGCGTGCGCATTTTCGAATTCGATCCGGAACGGCACTTGCGCGCCATCAGTTACGCGCAAAAGGGCGATTACGTGAAGGACAACCAGTGGCGCCTGCACAATGTGGTGCAGACCCGCTTCGATGACAAACGCGCCACGGTGAACTCAATCGCAGAGGCCAACTGGTTTTCTGTGCTGAACCCGAACATTCTCAACGTGCTGCTGGTGGTGCCGGAGCAGATGTCGGCGTGGAACCTTTATGTCTATACGCAGCACTTGCGTGAGAACAACCAGAAGACGCAGCGCCATGATTTGGCGCTGTGGACCAAGATCACTTACCCGCTGGCGGCGCTAGTGATGATGGTGCTGGCGCTGCCGTTTGCCCAGTACCAGCGGCGCACCGGCGGCATCAGCGCCAGGATTTTCGCCGGCATCATGCTCGGCCTGGGCTTTCATTTTTTGAACAAGCTGTTCGCTCACCTGGGTTTGTTGAATGACTGGCCGCCGTTCGTTTCGGCAATGGCCCCGACGCTGCTGTTTCTCGCGGGCGGGATGGCGATGCTGTGGTGGGTCGAAAGGCGGTGAAGAGTGAAAAGCAAACAGTGAAGAGTGAACAGTGAACAGTTAAGGCGAAGCCTGGATGTTGGGTTTGCTCTCAACTCTCAACTCTTAACTCTTAACTATTCTTGTTCCCGCCAGCCGGTCGTGCAGAAACTGGCGGTCGCGGTCGAACCAAGCTCAGAGCAATCCACATCCCGCCAGGCCGATTCCCAAAACCGCCAGCACAAAGCGCAGTAATGCTTGCCTCAGTGTAAGCGGCAGGCCGCTTGCGCTCAATACCCGGATGCGCCAGATTTTCATCGCCAGTGTTTGCCCCCCGCGCGTCCAGCACCAGGCGAAATAAGCGAAAGCCACTGCCAGCAAAAAAGCTCGCAGCAGCGCTTGCGGCAAAAAGGGGGTTGCGTCAGGCACGATCAGGGTGAACAGGGCGCCCGCCGCCCACAGCACCGCAGCCAGGAGCAACGCTTCATAGAAGAGGCTGGCCAGGCGGCGGCGCAGGCTGGCGGCAGGGAAAGTATCCGGCAAAGGAAAGCCCGACTTAACGCGCAGGCTGGGGGGCAAAAGGGGCAGGTGTGTCGGCAGGCGCTTGAGGCGCTGTTTGGCGATTACGCTCTTCCTGGTATTGGTGCCATTTTTTCTTGATTTCCTGCCGCTTTTCCGGGGGTAGCTGCTTCATGTTCTTGAATTTCTCGCGCGCCTGCTGACGTTCCTGCGGCGTGAGTTTCGCCCATTCGCGCATGCGCAGCTGCAGCCGCTGCTGCTGTTCCGGGGTCATTTTCGGGTAGCGCTCGGCGATTCCAATCCATTTCTTGCGCCGCTGCGGTTCCATATTGTTCCACTCCGGTTCGAGCGGGGCAAGAATCTGCTTTTGCTGGGGCGTGAGCTCCGTCCAGGCGGGTGCTTTGGTGCCAGCGGGCGCGGCAAAAGCGGTGGAGAAGAAGCATAGCAGTATCACTGTTAAGAGCGATTTAGCCATGCCTCAAAGTCCTTGTCGAGATAAGCGTTGATTGGTAGGTCGTCGGTCAGCAGATGCAAGTCGATTTCCGCAAAATCGCTGCTTTGCTGCAGATTTTGCCAGTAAATTGCTCCGCCCAGGCCGGCCAACAGCACCGCGAGCGGCAGCAGAAACTTCACGCTCAGCATCGAGCCAGACCAGGAAACAGAACCGCCCCACGCCCAGCCCGAGGCTTTGGGATGGTATTTTTCCAGTGCGTTGCGGCGTGCAGACTGTAAGCGGTAGAGCATGCCCGGCTTGAGTTGGTCCACCCCGCGCTCCAGATGGCGGGCGATTTGGCTGCCCAATTCTTGTTCGTTCATAATTCCACTCCTCGTTGCTTCAAGATTGCGGCCAGGGTGTGGGTGGCCCTGGAACAATGCGTTTTAACGCTGCCTTCCGAACAACCCATGACGGCGGCAGTCTCGGCGACATCCATATCTTCCCAATAACGCAGGAGAAACGCCTGGCGTTGACGCGCTGGCAGAGTCTCCAGCGCTTGTTCAATAATAGCAACGGTTTGCCCCTGTTCAAGCCGTTCCAAGGGGCCTCTCCCCTCGTTCGAACTGTCAGCCGGGCGCAGGGTTTCGAGGGGATCGTGCTCCTCGTCCGCATCGCCCGGAGTGAGGGCGGATACCAGGGTGGTCCAGAGATTCCGGACTTTTTGCCGGCGGTAGTAGTCGCGGATGGTGTTTTGCAGGATGCGCTGGAACAACATCGGCAATTCCGCCGGCGGCTTGCCGGCGTATTTTTCCGCAAGCTTCAGCATCGAGTCCTGGACAATGTCGAGCGCGGCTTCTTCGTCGCGCACCGCGAACAGCGCCTGCTTGAAAGCGCGGCGTTCCACTTCCGCCAGAAAATCGGAGAGTTCCTGATAGGTAGCCAGTTAATTCAACCTTGCGAGAAGAGGTGAGCGCAGCCTGCAGTGCGCCAATCGCGCCGTCGCGGGCATTTTGCACTTGACCAAAAATCGGCTACACGGTAGTGTTTAAGATTCTTCAAGTTATTTAGCGGCTTAAGGCGATGGAACTGACGGGCGCAGAGATTGTAGTGCGTTGCCTGCAGGAAGAAAAGATCGAGCATATTTTCGGCTACCCCGGCGGCGCGGTGCTGTTTATATACGACGAGCTCTTCAAGCAGGACAAGGTCAAGCATATCCTGGTGCGGCATGAGCAGGGTGCGGTGCATGCCGCCGACGGCTATTCCCGTTCCTCCAATAAAATCGGGGTGTGTCTCGTCACGTCCGGTCCCGGCGTGACCAATGCGGTGACCGGCATTGCCACCGCCTACATGGATTCGATCCCCCTGATCATTATCACCGGCCAGGTGCCGACTCACGCCATCGGGCTCGACGCATTCCAGGAATGCGACACTGTGGGCATCACCCGTCCCTGCGTCAAGCACAATTTCCTGGTGAAGGACGTGAAAAACCTGGCCGTCACCATCAAAAAGGCATTTTACCTCGCCACCACCGGTCGCCCCGGCCCGGTGCTGGTGGATATCCCGAAGGATGTGACGCAGCACAAATGTGAGTTTGAGTACCCGGAAACCGTCAGCATGCGCTCCTACAAACCGGTGACCAAGGGGCATTCCGGGCAGATCAAGAAAGCGGTGCAGCTGCTGATGGAAGCCAAGCGCCCGATGATCTATACCGGCGGCGGGGTGATTCTCAACGATGCCGCCAAGGAATTGACGCGCCTGGTGCGCCTGCTCGGGTTCCCCTGCACTAATACGCTGATGGGCTTGGGCGGTTATCCGGCGACCGACCCGCTGTTTGTCGGCATGCTGGGCATGCACGGTACCTATGAGGCCAACATGGCGATGCAGCATTGCGACGTGCTGCTCGCGATCGGCGCGCGCTTCGACGACCGCGTGATCGGCAACCCCAAGCATTTCTACGATCCCAACCGCCGAATTGTCCACATCGACATCGATCCTTCCTCGATTTCCAAGCGCGTGAAAGTGGACGTGCCGATCGTCGGCAACGTCAAAGACGTGCTCGAGGAAATGACCAAGCTGCTCGAAACCTCGAAAGAGCGGCCGGATGCCGCGGCGATCAAGGCCTGGTGGGCGCAGATCCAGCAGTGGAAATCCAGGGACTGCCTGAAATACGACCGCGCCAGCGCCATCATCAAGCCACAGTTCGTGCTGGAAAAACTTTATGAAGTTACCAAGGGAGAGGCGTTTGTGACTTCGGACGTCGGCCAGCACCAGATGTGGGCCGCGCAGTTTTACAAGTTCGACAAGCCCAAGCGCTGGATCAATTCCGGCGGGCTGGGCACCATGGGTTTCGGCCTGCCCGCGGCGATGGGCGCGCAGCTTGCCAATGCCGGAGCGACGGTGGCGTGCGTCACCGGAGAAGCCAGCATCCAGATGTGCATCCAGGAGCTTTCCACCTGCAAGCAGTACCGGCTCCCGATCAAAGTCGTGAACGTCAATAACCGCTACATGGGCATGGTGCGGCAATGGCAGCAGTTTTTCCACGGCAACCGCTACTCGGAATCCTACATGGATGCGCTTCCTGATTTTGTAAAGCTCGCCGAGAGCTACGGCCATGTCGGCATGAAAATCGAGAAGCCTTCCGATGTCGAGCCGGCGCTCAAGGAAGCGTTCAGGCGCAAGGATGACCTGGTGTTCATGGATTTCATCACCGACCAGTCGGAAAATGTCTACCCGATGGTGGCCGCCGGCAAGGGCATTTCCGAAATGATCCTGGCGGAAGACCTTTAAAACGCAGTTTGGTGTTGAGTGTTGGGGGTTGAGTGAAACCCATCTGACGCGCATCACACTCAACGCCGAACGCCTGACACTTAACGCTTAGCTGAAAATGCGGCATATTCTTTCTTTGCTTTTGGAAAACGAGGCGGGCGCGCTGTCCCGCGTCGCCGGGCTGTTTTCCGCGCGCGGCTACAACATCGAGTCGCTCACCGTGGCGCCCACCGAAGATTCCACTCTCTCGCGCATGACCATCGTCACCACCGGTTCGGATGATGTGATTGAGCAGATTACCAAGCAACTGAACAAACTAGTGGAAGTGGTGAAGGTGGTGGATCTGAACGATGGCGAGCATATCGAGCGCGAATTGATGCTGGTGAAGGTGCGCGCGGCGGGCAAAGACCGCGAGGAGATGAAGCGCATGGCCGACATCTTCCGCGGCCGCATCATCGACGTCACCGACAAGTCCTACACCATCGAACTCACCGGGCCGGGGGTTAAGCTTGACGCCTTTCTCCAGGCCCTGGAGCACGGTGCGATACTGGAGACGGTGCGCACCGGCGCTTCCGGCATCGGCCGCGGCGAACGCATACTTAAAGTCTAGCTCAAGAGGAAAACATGAAAGTCTATTACGACAAGGATGCCAATTTATCCCTCATCAAGGGGAAAAAAATCACCATCGTCGGCTACGGATCGCAAGGTCACGCGCACGCCAACAACCTGCAGGATTCGGGCGTGAAAGTGACGGTGGGTTTGCGCAAGGGCGGCGCGTCCTGGGATAAGGCGAAAAAAGCCGGACTGCAAGTCAAGGCAGTCGGCGAGGCGGTGAAGGGCGCGGATGTGGTGATGATTCTGCTTCCCGACGAGAGCCATGCGCAGGTGTACCGCGACGACATCGAGCCCAACATCAAAAAGGGCGCCGCGCTGGCGTTCGCGCACGGTTTCAACATCCACTTCGGCCAGATCGAGCCGCGCGCCGACCTCGATGTGATCATGATCGCGCCTAAAGGGCCGGGGCATCTGGTGCGCTCGACTTATACCCAGGGCGGCGGTGTGCCGTCGTTGATCGCGGTACACCGCGACGCGTCCCGCAAAGCGCGCGACATTGCGCTGTCTTACGCAGCGGCCATCGGCGCAGCGCGCGCCGGCGTGATTGAAACGACGTTCCGCGAGGAATGCGAAACCGATTTGTTTGGCGAACAGGTGGTACTGTGCGGCGGCCTCACCGCGCTGATTCAGGCCGGTTTCGAGACGCTAGTGGAAGCGGGCTATGCGCCGGAAATGGCGTATTTCGAATGCTTGCACGAAGTGAAGCTCATCGTCGACCTGATTTACGAAGGCGGCATTGCCAACATGCGTTACTCGATTTCCAACACGGCGGAATACGGCGACTTCACCCGCGGACCGCGCATCATCAACGACAAGACCCGCGCCGAAATGAAAAAGATCCTCAAGGATATCCAGAGCGGGCAGTTTGCCAAGGAATTCATCCTGGAAAACCGCGCCGGCATGCCCACGCTCAAGGCCATGCGCCGCATCGCCGCCCAGCACCCCATCGAGCAGGTGGGCGGGAAATTGCGCAGCATGATGCCATGGATCAAAAAGAACAAATTAGTGGATCAGTCTAGAAACTAATTGAAAGTTGAGTGTTCGGGGTTTGGAGTTGAGAGTGAAATAATGGAGCTGACGTTGGTTTTGCACTCAACACTCAACACTCAACACTCAACACTGAACTCGCCTATGGATTACCCCCATCCCCTCATCGCCCGCGAAGGCTGGCCTTTTCTGGCGGCATCAGTGATTGTTTCCGTGTTGGTCGTTCTGTTTGCCGGCTGGTTGTGGTCGGCGCCGTTCTGGCTCGCGAGTCTTTTCATCCTGCAATTTTTCCGCGATCCGCCGCGCAATGTCCCCGGCGACGGCTATACTGTAGTATCGCCGGCGGACGGCCGCATCGTCGCAGTGGAGCGCTGCCAGGATCCTTATTTGCAGCGTGACGCGCTCAAGGTCAGCGTGTTCATGAATGTGTTCAACGCGCATTCCAACCGCAGCCCGGTAGACGGGGTGGTGGAAAAGGATTGGCATCATACCGGCAAGTTCATCAACGCGGCGCTCTCAAAGGCATCGGTGGATAATGAGCGCAAGGCACTGTGGCTTAAAACGGTAAACGGTTTTGACGTGACCTGCGTGCAGGTTGCAGGATTGATTGCCAGGCGCATACTCTGTTACGTCAAAAGCGGCGATGCGCTGGTGCGCGGCCAGCGCTACGGCTTCATCCGCTTTGGCTCGAGGGTGGACGTGTATCTGCCGCTGGATGCCACGGTGAGAGCCGGCATTGGCGAGAAAGTGTACGCAGCGGAAACGGTGCTGGCGGAATTGCCGAAGAGATAGCCCGAAGAGGTAAGCCGTGGAAATGTACGATCCGGAACGACCGAACAAGTGGCTGCTGAGAGGAAAGCTTCCCAGGCGCGGCATTTATTTGCTGCCGAACCTCTTTACCACCGCGGCCTTGTTTGCGGGTTTTTATTCCATCGTGCAGGCGATGAACGGCCGCTTCGAGTATTCCGCCATCGGTATTTTTGTGGCGATGGTGCTTGACGGGCTGGATGGCAGGGTGGCGCGGCTCACCCACACCCAGAGCGCGTTTGGCGCCGAGTACGACAGCCTCTCCGACATGGTCTCGTTCGGTGCGGCCCCGGCCCTGGTGTCTTACGTCTGGGCGCTGCAGGGCATGGGCAGACTCGGCTGGATCGCCGCTTTCATTTACTGCGCGGGAGCGGCGCTCAGGCTGGCGCGCTTCAATACGAATCTTGAAGTGGCGGACAAACGTTTCTTTCAGGGACTGCCCAGTCCGGCGGCGGCGGCGCTGATTGCGGGCTTGGTGTGGGTGATGAACGATTATCAGGTAAAAGGGGGCGACGTGCGCTGGCTGGCCTGGGGGGTGACGGTGTTCGCGGGCCTCTCCATGGTGAGCAACATCCGCTATTACAGTTTCAGGGACATCAATTTGCGCCGCAGCGTGCCGTTCGTGTTCATGCTGTTCCTGGTGATGTCGTTCGTGCTGATTTCCGTGGATCCGCCCATCGTGCTCTTCAGTGGTTTCGTCGGCTACGCGCTGTCCGGCTATGTTATGTGGTTCTGGGAACTGAGAAAGAACAAACCTGTTGCCAGCGCTTCCTCCGGGGATAAATCACTGCCCCATTAAGGTGTAGTCGGTCAATTGGGTCAGAATAGGCCGTTCGTCCTGAGCTTGTCGAAGGGGAACGGCCGTTCATGGTTCGACAGGCTCACCACGAACGGCTTCTAACTGACCCGTCACCCATTAAGCCCGCTTCTTGCATATTCGCCCAAAAGGCATTATATTTCCTGCACCATGAGTTCCATTTGCAGCATTAGCTTAGTTTCCCGCCTTGCCGGCATTCTGCTGGCAGGTCTGCTGCTGCGCCTCGCGCGCTAAACACACTCTTTTCCATCATTTAGTTATGAATTCCCGGGAACGCTTGAAAGCGGTTCCTGCATCGCAATTTCCAGCATTCGGAGACGGACATGAAAGAACGATTGATTGTTTTTGACACCACTTTGCGCGACGGCGAGCAAAGCCCCGGCGCCTCGATGACACGCGAGGAGAAGGTGCGCATTGCGCGGCAGCTCGAGCGCATGCGCGTGGATGTGATTGAAGCCGGGTTCCCGGCGGCGAGCAACGGCGACTTCGAGTCGGTGCGGGCGGTCGCCAACACCATCAAGGACAGCACGGTGTGCGGCCTGGCGCGCGCCATCGAAAGCGATATTGCGCGTGCCGGCGAGGCGCTCAAGGGCGCGGCAAGTCCGCGCGTTCACACCTTCATCGCCACTTCGCCGATTCACATGCAGAAAAAATTGCGCATGACGCCGGACCAAGTGCTGGAGCAGGCGGTGAAAGCGGTTAAATGGGCGCGCCAGTACACCGATAATGTGGAATTTTCGCCGGAAGACGCCGGGCGTTCGGAAGTGGATTATCTTTGCCGCGTGCTGGAGGCGGTCATAGAAGCCGGCGCCACCACGCTCAACATTCCCGACACGGTGGGCTACAACGTGCCGCAGCAGTTCGGGAACCTCATCAAGCAATTGCGCGAGCGCGTACCCAATTCCGACAAGGTGGTTTTTTCGGTGCACTGCCACAACGACCTTGGGCTCGCGGTCGCCAATTCGCTGGCCGCGGTATTGCAAGGGGCGCGTCAGGTGGAGTGCACCATCAACGGCCTGGGCGAGCGCGCCGGCAACGCCGCGCTGGAGGAAATCGTCATGACGGTGCGCACCCGCCAGGATATTTTCCCGTGCGATACGCGCATCGACACCACCCAGATTGTTCCGGCGAGCCGCCTGGTGGCGGGCATCACCGGTTTCACCGTGCAGCCCAATAAAGCCATAGTCGGCGCCAACGCGTTTGCGCATGAATCCGGCATCCATCAGGACGGGGTGCTGAAGAGCCGCGAGACCTACGAAATCATGCGCGCCGAGGATGTGGGCTGGGGCGCCAACAAACTGGTTTTGGGCAAGCATTCCGGGCGCAGTGCGTTCAAGAACCGCTTGCACGAACTCGGCATCGAGCTTGAATCCGAGGACGCGGTGAACGCCGCGTTTGTGCGCTTCAAGGAGCTTGCTGACAAGAAGCATGAAATCTTCGACGAGGATTTGCAGGCGCTGGTTTCCCAAGAGGCGGCGGCGCATGTGCAGGAGCATTTCAAGCTGGTGTCGCTCAAAGCGCATTCGGAAACCGGCAAACAGCCTTATGCCAGCGTGGTGATCACCGAAGCAGGCAAGGAGCGGCGCGCCGAATCGCACGGCAGTGGTCCGGTGGATGCTTCGTTCAAGGCGATCGAAAGCATCGCCAAAAGCGGCACCGAGCTGCAGCTTTTTTCAGTCAACAACATCACTACCGGCACCGAGTCGCAGGGCGAGGTGACGGTGCGGCTCTCCAAGGGCGGGCGCATTGTCAATGGCCTGGGCGCGGATACCGATATCGTGGTCGCTTCGGTGAAAGCTTATCTGAGCGCGCTCAATAAATTGCACAGCAAACTGGAGAGAATCAACCCGCAGGCAATGACGGTTTGATTTGGCTGGCCGGTAGAGCCTGTACTGAGTCCTAGCGACCGTTCGCCCTGAGCCCGTCGAAGGGAGCGAGTCGATGAGCGCGAACGCTCAGGACAGGCTTGTCGAAGGAGTGAGGGGAAAACCCAAATTCATAGGTGGGCGGCCGCGACATGGTCAGCGAAGCTTGGGGTGCGGGAGCGGCCGCATAAGCCTCGGCTAACAGTGTTTCTTTCAGCCCTGCTCCTCGTCTCCGCACAAAGCTGCGCTCACCGTGATCCGAGGCGCACCGGCGGCTGGTTACTTTCTCTTGCGCGGCCAAAAGAAAATTACCAAAGAAAAGGCGATCTCGGCTCGCCGCCCCTAAGGGATAGCCACTGTGACACGGTCGGCGAAGCCTGGGGTGCGGGAGCAGTGGCAAGTGCCACGGAAGTGACAGTGTTATTTGCGGCGAACTCGCCTTCTTTCAACAAGACTTCGCCTACCGTGAGCCGTGGCACACCGCGCTTCTCAGCCAAATCGGACCCTGCGCAACTCGCGCGTTACGCGCTCAGACAGTGCTCGCTCCAATTCCCCCGCTTTGTCCTCGTCACTTGGCGGCTCACAGAGGGGAATATTTCACAAGCCAAAAGGGTTCTCATATGACATCTTGATTCTGGTGTAGGATGACAAAATCGTGCTGAATTTGGCGCAATTAATTACACCTTTTCGGGTGTCTATATCTAATTAGGCGACTCGGGTCATGTACGAACATCGGACGCAGCATCTCCTGAGCCGTGCTACCTTTGCAAGGCGCGTTGCGCGTCATGTGATACTTGCCCTTTTTGTCCTGGGCTTTGGTTTGGGGATTGGAGTTGTCGGTTACCACTACTTTGCAGAGTTGCCATGGCTGGATGCGTTACTGAATGCTTCGATGATTCTGAGCGGGATGGGACCAGTGGATCCTCTTCACAAACCAATGGCGAAGCTCTTCGCTTCCTTTTACGCTCTATTTTCAGGCTTAGCTTTCATTGCTGTGGCGTCCGTATTGGTAGCGCCGTTCGCCCACCGTATTTTGCATAGGCTCCATCTCGATAAACAATAGAAGAAGTGCAATCCACGAGTCGCCTAACACCGCGCTGGAGCCAACAGCCGCCCCGCCTCGCCGCCCTGCGGGTTCCCTGCGCGCCTCGGCCAAATCGGGCGCTGCGCAACTCGCACGATCCGCTTCGCGGCCACGTGCTCAAACAGTGCTCGCTTCACTTCCCCCGATTTGTCCTCGCCGCTTGGCGGCTCACAGAGGGTATTAAAGTGCTGTCGTGAAGAATGTTCCCCGAGTCGCAATTCAGTACACTATCTAGTTGGGTACCTTGTAACCCGTAACTACATCGGTTACACTAGTCGGTGTGATCCGCAACAGGATTCAAGCACAAGGGTTTGGTCAGGTTCTTCGAGACCGGCTCCAAATCCGGCATCCAGCCTCCACACGCTGAACGTCTGCGACTCATTCTTGGCCGCCTGAGTGCCGCGACGGCGCCAGAGGATATGGGCCTTCCCGGCCTTGCTCTTCACCGGTAAAAAGGCGAGCGCAAGGGCACATGGGCCGTAAAGGTCAGCGGAAATTGGCGAGTGACTTTTACCTTTGTCGGAAAAGATGCGGATCAAGTCGATTACGAGGATTACCATTAGAGGAATTGCCGTGCGTATGCACAATCCGCCCCATCCCGGAGAAATCATTAAGTCTCTTTGCCTGGAGCCGCTCGGCCTTTCGGTGACTGAAGCGGCGAAGGGCCTTGGCGTCAGCCGCAAGACTCTCTCTGCCATCTTGAACGGCCGTGCCGGCATTAGTCCGGAGATGGCTGTGCGCCTCTCGATCGCTTTTGACACCTCTGCTGAGAGCTGGCTAAATCAGCAGACGCAGTATGACCTGTGGCATGCGGAACAGCGACGCAAGCAACTCCGCGTGACGAAGCTTGCGGCGTGACCAGATGCCCAACTTCGCGCTCAGTTTCGTGCGAGCTACGCGCCCCGGACTCGGACTTTTTGTTTCTCCGTATTAAACCTTTTCCCCTTGCGGGAGAGGGTGGAGAGCCTGTCCTGAGTCCTTCGACCGTTCGCCCTGAGCTTGTCGAAGGGAGCGAGTCGATGAGCGCGAACGCTCAGGACAGGCTTGCCGAAGGGAGTGAGGGGAACCCCCAAATTCGCCGGGGGCAGCCCGGCGGCTGGTTACTTTCTTTTGCGTCGCCAAAAGAAATTAACCAAAGAAAAGGCGACCCCGGTTCGCCGTCCTGCGGGTTCCTTGCGCGCCTCAGCCAAATCGGGCGCTGCGCAACTCGCACGATTCGCTTCGCGGCCACGTGCTCAGACAGTGCTCGCTCGAATTCCCCCGATTTGTCCTCGTCGCCTGGCGGCTCACAGAGTGGAATATTTCTCAAGCCAAAACGGGTCTCTCATGACATCCTGATTCTGGTGTAGGATGACAAAATCATGCTGAATTTGGCGCAATTAATTACACCTTTTTAGGTGTCAATAACTAGTTAGAACGCGAAGATGCCCATGACGGATGCGCGCAGCCACGTTCGCGAAACACTCGACCCGGTGATGCTGGAGTTCGGAGCCACGGTCTACATCTGTCAGTTATTCGAGAACAGCCTTTGTCTGCTTCTGGCCCTTATGTCAGAGCAACGTCTACCCTCTGCTGGTCAGGCGTTCCAGGCCTCCTGGGATTTTCATTCCGAGAAAACGCTCGGCGGGCTCGTCGCAGCCCTAAAGGGGCAGATCGAGTTCCCGAGCGATTTCGAATCCTTCCTGCGCGAGGGCGTGGATCAACGAAACGCCGTCATCCATGGATACATGACTAAGAACACTCCACGGTTTACGGATCCGAAAGGACGGCTAGAGGTGATCGAAGAGCTGCGCGCGATCCGGAACAATGTCCGAAAAAGAGATCTTGCCATATGCAAACTCCTCGACGCTCTACTGCCGAAGTATGGAACGTCGACTGAGGCCCTCAAACGAAACGCAGATGTGCTCTGGGATGCCCTTAATCCGCCGACAGACCCTACAAGCCACTGATCGCGTTCTAACTACGCGCTCAACACGGACGCGCTTTGCGAAGTATTTCAATCCTGTACTGGATGCGCTTCGGGCTCTTGGTGGGTCCGCAAGGCCCGGTGAGGTTTGCGACTGGATAGCGGAGCATCTCGACATTTCTCAAACGGATAGGGATAAGGAAAATCCAAGCGGGAATTCACAGTTTGAGAATGACGTCGCTTGGGTGCGTTTTTACCTCGTGCGGACTGGATTCCTTGATTCGTCTACGAGGAGCGTCTGGTCGCTGACGGAGCAAGGACGCGCCGCGGGAACACTGTCCGACGAACAGATTGCCGAGATCATTCGGCGCTCTAGCACCGAAAATGCTTCAGTTGCGAAGGCCCGTCCACTGACCGACGACCAACTTGAAAAGGTCGTCCAACAGGAATCATCACGGCCCGCGCCCGAAGAGATTGACCGCTCCTACCGAGAGCGAGTGCTTGACATCATGCAGTCGTTGCCACCGGCGGGATTCGAAAGGCTCTGTCAGCGCTTGCTTCGAGAGTCCGGATTTCAGCAGGTGAAAGTAACAGGTCGATCTGGAGACGGCGGAATTGACGGCATCGGAATTCTTCAAGTCAGTACGTTTGTCAGCTTCAAGGTTCTTTTCCAGTGCAAGCGCTATCGTGGGGCTGTTGGGTCACCGGAAGTCAGGAATTTTCGCGGTGCCATGATGGGCCGCGCGGATAAGGGGCTGGTACTAACCACAGGTACGTTTTCTACTGAGGCTCAAGCTGAGGCCGTACGTGACGGTGTACCACCAATAGAACTTGTGGACGGCCAGGCACTCGTCTCATTGCTAGAAAAACTCGAACTTGGGCTTGCTTCCCGCACTACGTTCGAGATCGATCATCGGTTCTTTGACGAGTTCAAGAGCTGACACATGCGCAACGTAACAACGGCTTGCAGAGCGACGCGCCGCAAGCGGCGCGCCGGTGAGCTTGCTCGTTAGCTGGCGTCCATGGTCGCGCCCGGCGCTGGGAAACTTTTTAAGCAAGTGTGCGCAGCTTGCGGCGAATCGGGCCGCAAGATGAACAAAGAACATTTCTTTCCCGTCTGGCTGGTGGAGAGAACGGGAACCGTCCGCGACGGAATCTCTTGGGGTGGAAGGGATGGAGTATCCGCCTTGAACGCTACCCTCCCACTTTGCGAGCGCTGCAATTCTGATTTCGGTCGCGAGATCGAATCACCAATGTCTAGAGTCTTTGACGACATCGAAGCCCGAAAAGGTCTTTCGGACAACGAAGCCGAGCTAGTCGTGCGCTGGATGTGGAAATTTGAAGGCCTCTGGTGGGTCTTTACGCACCCTCGCCATGTATACACAGTCAAATACACCCTCCGCGAACGGATACTTCGACCCATTGACGACATTCGGGGCCAGCTCACTCTCGCGATCTCTCTGGCGGAGACGCGCGATCCTGACTTCTCAGAGGGCTCGCTTGGGATTGATTCGCTAAACATTCACAATGCGATATCTGTGGCTGGCGTGTTTTCGCGCGTCGCAATTGTTGTTTGCCTTAGCGCATTTGAGGACGAAGTGCCAGGGGTATTTTCCAAGTATCAACTTGCGCCTAAGCGGCAGACTGACACTGGTGATGCCAAGTTGTTTTATCCTGCGGTCGGATTTCCAACTTGTACAGATGCAGTCGCTTTGCTTAGGGCACTGGGTCCGCGCCTGTCTTCTTTGCATGACGGACTCGGGAACCAGTGGCGTAAGCAGCTGGCGAACAAACGGGGCAACAATGCCAGCTAACCCCTCAATCCCGAGCGGACGCGCAAACAGCCGAGCGCTGCTCACTTAGCACGTTAGTTTCCGTCGCAACACGCCGCTGTACATCGTGTTATCTCAGTACCGCCATGTTCAGGTTTTACTTTTCTTGGCCATCCTGACCAGCGCTTCCCGCGCCTGCATGGCGTCGAGTACGGGATTATCGAAATCAAAGCGTAATAATTCTCCATCGGCGCGGACATCAAACCCGTCGCAGTCTATTCCCACCATTTCGGCATTCTTTGCTTTCTTGCCTTGATAGTGGCGGCAATAGCCGCGCAAATTTTGCGCATGATCCTGGTTCATGTGCACGATAATCGCCTCCTCCTGCGCTTCAAGCTGATTCGCAGGCGGCGCAAAGCTTTCCTTGGAAATCCAGTGAATCTCACCGAAGCCGCCGATGTAGCGCACGGTTTTCGGCTCGATACCGTAAAAAAAGAAATCATGGGTGGCAAAATAGCTTTCGGCATTTGGAAAATAACGCAAATAACGCGGCTTTGCCGCTTCCTGATCGGCAACCCGGGCGCAATCACCGATTAAAGTAGCCCGCGCTTCCGCCTGCACATTGGCGCCGGGTTCGTGCACCAAGAGACTCACCCGGCCGTCGTGATCAATGTTTTTGGTGTGTTCCGCCAGAGTGCTGATGAGAATCAGCGGCCGTCCTTGGTGGTCGAGGAGATAAGGAACAACGGAGCCGAAAGGGTGACCTTTCAATTTTTTTGAAAGCGTGGTGAGCACGCCGTGACGACTCTTGCGCAGCAGCCGGCGGGCTTCAACTGCAACGCTCATGCAGGTTGCTTTCGGCCTGCGCTGCCTGCCCGGTAGCTCATGCGGCTAGTTTCAGCGCGGTTTCAGCGAGCCGTTTGCCGAGCGCCAAGCAAAGTTTACGTTCTTCTTCGGTAATCGGCTTGTCACTCGCCGGGCCCGCCGTATGACTGGCGCCGTAGGGCGTGCCTCCGGCATTCGTACTGGTTAGCTCCGGCTCGGAGTAAGGAATGCCCACGATCACCATGCCGTGATGCAAAAGCGGCAGCATCATCGAAATCAGCGTTGTTTCCTGCCCGCCGTGCATGGAGGCGGTGGAGGTGAACACCGCCGCGGGTTTGCCAATCAGCGTGCCTTTCATCCACAGGCTGCCGGCGCCGTCCCAGAAATATTTGAGCGGCGCCGCCATGTTGCCGAAGCGGGTCGGACTGCCCATTGCAAGACCGATGCATTCTTCAAGATCCCTAAGCTCTGCATAAGGCGCGCCGGCGTCGGGAATGTCCTTTTCCACCGCTTCACACACCGTGGATACTTTGGGTACAGTGCGGATGCGCGCTTTCATGCCTTTTACCTGCTCAATGCCGTGCGCCACGGCCTGCGCCATTTGTTTCACCGCGCCATAGTGGCTGTAATAGAGGACCAGAATATCTTTCATGAGATAGGGAACCTCTGATTAAGTCCCCCGCGTGACGCGTTGCGGCGAGGAGCGGCCAGATGCAAGGCGCGAGGGCGCAGCCCTACTCCGTAGTAACGCAAGCCCGAGCCGCCCTCATCCTAACCTTCTCCCCGGAGGAGAAGGAACGAACGCCCCCCTCTCCCGCTTGCGGGAGAGGGATGGGGTGAGGGTTTGCCGCAAATGACCGCCCATTCGCCGCAACCCTGCGGGACGGGCTGGTCCTGCGCCATACTTTGTCGCTCGTCGCTGGTGTACGTCAAGCACACGTCGCTCCTCGCTTCGCGTCTGTCGCGAGGACCAGCGCACCGTCGCGCACGCGTAGGACTTAATCAGAGATTCCTTAGTTTTTTGGCTGAATCGCCGGTATTATATAGTACCCGAACAACCATCCTTGTTCATGCCCAGAAGAGTCTACTCCGGCGCCAGCTATTTGCGCTTTGTCCTGAAGCGGTTTAGGCAAGACCGCTGCCTGCAGGTGGCAGGAAGCCTCACCTTCACCACCTTGCTCGCGCTGGTGCCGCTGATTACCGTCTCGCTCGCGGTATTGGCAACGTTCCCGGTGTTTTCGGAATTTTCCGCCGAGCTCAAGGCTTTCATTTGGAACAATCTGGTGCCGCAGGCGGCGGGCAAGGTCATCAGTGTTTACTTGAAGCAATTCACCGAGCATGCCGCGCGCCTTACTACCGTGGGGATTGTGTTCCTGGTAGTGACGGCCCTGATGCTGATGCTTACCATAGACCGCGCGCTAAACACCATCTGGCACGTTACCCGCCTGCGGCCGCTCATCAATCGCTTGTTGATTTATTGGGCGGTGCTGACGGTAGGGCCTTTATTGATAGGCGCAAGCTTGTCGCTTACCTCCTGGCTTCTCAGCGCTTCCCTGGGTTTGACCAGGCACATGCTGCCCGAACTGGGCGTGTTCCTGCTCAATGTTACGCCGGTGCTACTCTCCGCAATCGCATTTGCGCTGCTGTTTGTGACCGTACCTTATCGGTATGTCCCCGTTTCACATGCGTTCACCGGTGCAATCGCTTCGGCAGTGGCGTTTGAATTCATGAAGCGTGGTTTTGCGTTCTATATCGCGCATGTACCGACCTATAAGCTGGTATACGGCACTTTTGCCAGCATCCCGATTTTCTTGCTGTGGATTTATCTCTCCTGGCTGGTGGTTCTGTTGGGGGCAGTGATTGCCGCGGCGCTAACGAGCTGGCGCGGGGAAACCACCATCCAGGAACGGGTGCCCGGGTACCAGTTTTACTACGCGTTGCGGGTATTGCAGGTGCTGCATCACTCGCTTAAAACCGGCGAAGTGACGAGCCTGCCGAAATTGCGCAAGCAATTACAACTGGGGGTTGAAGAGCTGGAAGAAGTACTGCAGCGGCTTAACAGTGCCAGCTGGGTGCGCAAGGCGGCAGGCGAAGGCTGGGTTTTAGCGCGCGACCCCGAAACGCTTACCGTTGGCGACGTCTACCGCTTGTTCGTGTTTAATCCGGAGCGCGCCCATCCCGCGCTGGACAGCGGCCTGCCCGATGCTTTTTTGCACAACCTGTTTGAGCAGGGAGAGATGAAAACACCGCTGAAAACTCTGTTCAGCCGGAACCCAAACGGACAGACGCCTGCAGTTTGAATTTATTCAACGCTGTACTGGAACTGATCGAAACTCGCCGTTTGTTCGACCAGGCGCATGCCGCGCACGTTGCTGACCATGCCGTTCTCATAAAGCAGATATTCCAGTTTGCTGCGGAAAGTGGCAGACGAAGCGATGATGGTGGCCGGCTGCTGCAACTGGCGGATCTCCGGCAGCAGCAGCGCAGCCCGAAAGGTCTCCCTGGGACCGGAGACCACCGGCTTGATGGTAACCGCCGTGGCTGACGGCGCCAGCATTTGCACCCCCAGCTCGAAGTTCTCGGGTTCGTCGCTGATTACCCAACGCACCACGCCGATGTTCCACTGCTGGCCGCCCTGCACGCGCATGCCGATGACATCGCCAACGCGGATTTGCACGTTATCGCCTGAGAGGCGCTTCAATCTCAGCCCGCTGACGCTTACGTTGGTGACCGTCCATTGGCTTACCGGGAATTGGCCTTCGGCTATCTTGGCTGAAGCGGTTTTGGCGGGTCGGTTGCCGATAAAATCCAGAGACTCTCCTTCCGTGCCGGTCTCGGCAAGGAAATGGCAGGTGGCGCGCAGGCCGACGCAGATTTCTATAGTATCGTTGTTGGCCATGCGCTTGAACCTGCGCCGCGGCATTGCCGTCCAGTCCTTGAGCAGCCTCCGCATCAGATTGAGATACGCCGCGTCCTTGGCGTAATCCGGCAGATTAAGCTGCTTCGGCGGCCGGCCTGATTCGAGTTTGGCGATTTGCTCGTGCAACGTGGAGACCAGCGCGTCGGTGCCGAGCAGGATGTGGTTGCGCGGATCAATATTGCCCTCCTGATCGGCGGATTTGGGCGGGCCGTCGCTTTCCAGATTGATGAGAAATAAACCGGAGCTGCCTTGGGTCGGCTGCAAGGGGAAAAGCTTCGCCTGGTTGCTGTGGGTGGCGAGGTAATCGTTAACCCGGCCGGCTTCGCCCTGCATCAGCCGGTAGGGATTGGCGAGCGCCAGGAACAGGGTTTGCTTGTAAGTGCTGCTGATGCTGTGCTTGCCGCCGTCCACCGGCTGGTCATGCAGATTGCGCTGCAGGGCGAACTGGGCCAGCTGGTGGATTTCCGACCAGATGCCTTCCGGAGTCGGTGAATAGGTATTGTAAAAAACGCACAAGACCTTGCTTAAAGCGGCAACCGTGCGCTGGATGATCAAGTGCAGGTGGGTACCGCGGAAGCTCAGGCGCTTGTCCAGGCGCTCGAGCAGAACCATTTTGTAGCCATACGCCAGCTCGGTGAACAGGGTGCGCGCCAGAGTTGCCGCCTGGCGGCTCTTTTCCGGCAGCGGCAAGCCCGCCAGGGCGTATTTGGGCCGGAGTTCCTGCACCAGATTGTCAATCGCCGGCGTGTAGAGCTCGAGCAGCTTGAGCCGCAAGTGGTCCTTGACCGGCACACGGTTCAGCGAATTCAGCGCGTCGGAAACGCTGTGCGCCGCTTCCATGATACTGGCAAGAGGCAAAGCTTCCAGCCAGGTTTTTACCTGTTTGGGGCGCGTTTCCGCCTTGAGCTTAAGGCTTTCACCCGACTGGGGCAAACTGATTTTGAGTGGCATAGGTTATTATCTTAAGTTGACAGTATCTCTAAGCTTAAATGCCCCGGGCGCTGGAGGCAAAATACAGGCGGGCCGTTTTATGGGCGGCTGGTTTCGGCATTTTTCCTTCATTTTAGTATGATTTGCATGGCGCCGATAGGCGTGTCGGCCCCGAAAATGTAATAGGACAGAGCATTTCCGCCCGCTTGTTGCAAAGCCTGCTATCCGGGAACTTCCCGCAGGCCCCATCAGTCTTTGTTTCATCGTCAGCCAAGCCGGATTTTGACATGACCCGCTTAATTTTCGTTATTGGATTGATGTTGCTGTCATACGCGGTCCAGGCGGAGGGCTTTGTTTTGACTGACACCAAAGGTAAAACTCACCGCCTCAGCGATTATCAGGGGAAATGGGTGCTGGTGAATTTCTGGGCGACCTGGTGCCCGCCGTGTCTCGAGGAAATTCCCGGCCTGGTGTCGCTGTATGAAGCGCACCGCAAAGAGGTCGAAGTAATCGGCATCGCCATGGAATACAAGGACCCGAAGGTGGTCATCGAGTTTGCCGACAACCTGTTCATGTCCTATCCGATGGTGCTCGGCAATGACGAAATCGCCGCGCAAATCGGCAGGGTGAACGGCCTGCCCACCACCTTCATTTTCAGCCCTCATGGCAAAATGGTGATGCGGCATGTCGGCGCGGTCACCCGCGAGAGCGTGGAACAGTTCATGGGGTTCAAGAAAGGCGGTCGGGGAGAGAAAGTCTTTTTGGACCGAATGGAAGGGAACCCGCTGGTCCGCTTGGACGCGGCTGGGCTTTCCCCGTAATGGATATTTCCACTGGTTGATCCAGGTCCGCACCACCCGGTTCGGATAATTCGATTGCCCCAGGCTGCCGTTGTAGCGTCCCAGAGCGCGGAACAGGTCGCCGTTTTCCTTATCGAGGTAATAGCGCAAGATGGTGCAGCCGTAGCGTAAGTTTGTACGCAGGTGAAACAGATTGTGCTCCCTGGCGCCGATCTCCTTGACCCAGAACGGCATTACCTGCATGTAGCCGCGCGCGCCGGCTTTGGACACGGCGTATTTCCTGAAGCGGCTTTCCACCTGGATCAAGCCCAGGACCAGTTGTGGGTCGAGCCCGGCGCGGGTTGCTTCGTAATGCACGGTGGTAAGAAAATCCTTGCGCGTTTTGGCGTCGGGAATGCGGTCGCCGAGACGCCGCGACATTTCATCCAGCCAGGCCTTGGCTTCGGCTTCTGAGCCGAAAGCGAGCCGGGGGCTTGCCTTGTCGCTTACCGCTTTTTGCATCACTGCGCGTACGCTGGCGGAAAGCGGTTCGTAGATTTGCGCGCCCGCGAAAGCGAGCGGGCTGAACAGCAGCAGCCAACAACCGATCAGCTTGCGCATAATCTGTTTTTAATAAACTCCGCACAATCCCGGAGAGGGATCGGCTGCGGTTCCTTGTCGCGGCGACCCTGATACTCGACCTGGCCTTGCTTGAGCCCGCGCTCGCCGATCACCAGGCGGTGCGGGATGCCGATGAGCTCCATGTCGGTGAACATCACTCCCGCGCGCTCGTCGCGGTCGTCGAGCAGCACCTCGATGCCGTTTGCCGAGAGCTCAGCGTGAAGTTTTTCCGCTTGGGCTCGCACTTCGGTGCTTTTGCCAATCGGCACGATGGCGAGATGGAAGGGCGCCATTGGGCCCGAGAAAATGATGCCGCGTTCATCGTGGTTCTGCTCGATCGCCGCGCCGACAAGGCGCGAGACACCGATGCCGTAGCAACCCATTTCCATCGTTCGGGTCTTGCCGCTCTCGTCAAGATAGGTTGCGCCCATTGCCTCGGAATATTTGGTGCGGAGCTGAAAAATGTGGCCGACCTCGATGCCGCGGCAAATCTCAAGCGCACCTTTGCCGTCGGGGCTGGGGTCGCTGGCGACCACATTGCGGAGATCGAAAATTGCGTCTTTAGCATATGAAACGTCGCGGTCAAAGTTGGCACCAATGAAGTGACAACCGTCTTCGTTTGCTCCACAAATAAAATCACTCATTGAAGCAACACCCCGATCTAAGAGTGCAGGCACGTGAGTATTTGCGGGACCTATGTATCCTGACCTGCAATGCATGTTGCTCTGTATTTCTTCTTCCGAGGCCAGGCGGGACCCATCTGCCAAGGCCGGTATTTTTAATGCTTTTGCCTCATTAAGCGCGTGATCCCCTCGTAAAAGCAAAAGATAGGCTCCATTATTTTTCGTCATCACCATAATTGATTTAATGATTTTTTGTGGAGAAACTTTGAGGAATTCACTAACTTCTTCGACAGTTTTTTTCCCGGGTGTGGCTACTTTTTGTAGTTTTTGGGTTCCCGGGGCACGCGGTGTGGCAGGGGGTAGAGCTTCGGCATACTCCACGTTTGCGGCGTAATCGGAATCCGGGCAGAACGCAATCGCATCCTCGCCCGAATCCGCAAGCACGTGAAATTCATGTGAGCTGGTACCGCCAATCGTTCCGGTATCCGCCGCCACCGCGCGGAACCTCAAACCCAGCCTGGTGAAAATCCGTGAGTAAGTGTGGTACATGAGCTGGTAAGTTTGATCCAGGCTCGCCTTGTCGGCGTGGAACGAGTAGGCGTCCTTCATCACAAACTCGCGCGCGCGCATCACGCCGAAACGCGGACGGATTTCGTCGCGGAACTTGGTCTGGATTTGGTAGAGGTTGAGGGGAAGCTGCCGGTAGCTTCGGATTTCGCGCCGTACGATGTCGGTGATAACTTCCTCGTGCGTGGGGCCGAAGCAGAAATCGCGCTGGTGGCGGTCCTTGATGCGCAAGAGCTCCGGTCCGTATTGCTCCCAGCGCTTTGATTCCTGCCACAGCTCGGCCGGCTGCACCGCGGGCATCAGCAATTCGATGGCGCCGCTTTTGTCCATTTCCTCGCGCACGATGGCTTCCACCTTGCGCAGCACGCGCAAGCCCAGCGGCATCCAGGTGTAAATGCCGCCGGTCAGGCGCTTGATCAGTCCGGCGCGCAACATCAAGCGGTGGCTGGCAAGCTCCGCCTCGGCAGGCGCTTCTTTCAGCGTGGACAGAAAAAATTGCGAGACGCGCACGAACGTTCAGGCCCCAATTCAAAATTTCCGTATTTTACATTTTGCAAGCTGCCGCTGTCAGATTTTTGCTATGTCTAAGGCACAGGGCGGGTATCGTGCAGCCTGGAACCGTTGCACAAATAGCGGTTTCAAAGGGCCCGGCGTCTTTCATTCTTATGGGAAATATGGAAAAATTAGACCAATTTGAGAAATGACGGTGGTTGACATGATTGATCGAGATGGATATCGCCCCAATGTCGGCATCATTATTCTGAACTACAAGAACGAGGTTTTTTGGGGCAAGCGCGTAAAAGAACATTCTTGGCAGTTTCCACAGGGCGGTATTAAGCCTGGGGAAACCCCCGAGCAAGCGATGTACCGTGAGCTCATGGAAGAGGTGGGCTTAAGCCCGGAGCACGTGAAAATCATCGGGCGCACTCGCGACTGGCTGCGTTACCAGGTGCCGTACCAATGGGTCAGGCGCGAATGGCGCGGCTCGTACAAAGGGCAGAAGCAAATTTGGTATCTGCTCAGACTGGTCGGGCGCGATACCGACGTCAAGCTGCGTGCATCCGAACACCCCGAATTCGATGCCTGGTGCTGGCAGAATTATTGGGTGCCGCTGGATGCGGTTATTGAATTCAAGCGCGAAGTCTACCACCAGGCGCTCTCCGAGCTTTCACGGTTTATCCGTTTCGCTACGGGTCCCGCGGGCGGGAAAAGGCCGCAAGCGGTCGAGCGCTAGCTTCAGCGCAGAAGGAATCTAATTCAGATGGACCGTTTCCTTTTTTTGTCCCTCGTTTTCGGCTGATGCTATAACTATAAGGAAACGGGGGGGTCAACCATGTTCAGAGATTACGCCGCGCTTCCGCTTTATCCCTTGCCCGCGGGAACCACTTTCCACCAACCCTCGCAGACGCTGCCGCAGCGGGTGAATCTGGACGACCGGGCGGCCGAGTGCATGACCGACCTCAAGCAGGTGTCCGCCGCGACCATTGAACCCTCCGC
Organism: Burkholderiales bacterium; assembly: GCA_035543335.1. Lineage (NCBI taxonomy): Bacteria > Pseudomonadati > Pseudomonadota > Betaproteobacteria > Burkholderiales > Burkholderiales bacterium. The sequence continues at coordinate 56,961 of DASZZH010000026.1, read as the reverse complement.
CTCCATTGACACCGCCAACCAGACCATGATCGAGCAGGGAGTGCGCTTGCTGCTGGTGCTGGGCCGCGCCGGCGAGGTCGCCGGCATTATCACCGCCAACGACATTCTCGGCGAGAAACTGATGCAGTTCATGCAGGAAAGCGGCGTCAGGCGCCACGAGGTGCTGGTGCAGGACATCATGACACCGCGACACCAACTGGAAGCGCTGAACCTGGACGACGTGGTGCACGCCAAGGTCGGACACGTGGTAGCGATGCTCAAAAAAAGCGGCAGGCAGCATGCCGTGGTGGTGGATAATGCGGCGCGCAAGATACGTGGCATCTTTTCCGCCACCCAAATCGCGCGGCAATTGGGCGTCACCATTCAGACTACCGAAGTCGCCCGCACCTTTGCCGAAATCGAGGCAGTGTTAAGCCGCTGATTTCTTGCCTGAGGATTGAATTGACATGGGTTTAAGCGTTGATTATACTTGGTTCATAGATTAGATTTAGTCTAAACTGTTTTATTTGTTTAAAACCCCCGCTTCGCTATAGAAACACGTTTATATCAGCAATTTATAGGAGACATAGATGCAGCTCAAAGGATCTAAAACCCATGAAAGCTTGAAAGCGGCGTTTGCCGGTGAATCCATGGCAAACCGCCGTTACCTCTACTTCGCGGCGAAAGCGGACGTAGAGGGGCAAAACGACGTCTCGGCGGTGTTTCGTTCCACTGCTGAAGGCGAAACCGGCCATGCCCACGGCCATCTCGAGTACCTGGAAGCTTGCGGCGACCCGGCGACCGATCAACCTTTCGGCCCGACGCGTCAAAACCTGAAATCCGCGATCCATGGCGAGACCCACGAATACACCGACATGTATCCGGGCATGGCGAAAATCGCCCGCCAGGAGGGTTTCGACGAAATCGCCGATTGGTTTGAAACGCTGACCAAAGCCGAGCGCTCGCACGCCAACCGTTTCCAAAAAGCCCTCGACCAACTGGCTGATTAAGCCTCACCAAGGCGCAAGGCGTGAGGGCCAAACCCTCGCGCCTTGTTGTTTAAAAAACTTATTGCACACATGACCACACGCGAAGGCGGCCTCGAGGCACCCAAGCGCCACCCCATAGACTGGCGCAATCCGGATTTCTACGAAGAAGAATCCGTTTTCAAGGAACTGGGGCGGGTGTTCGACATCTGCCACGGCTGTCGCCGCTGCGTGAATCTGTGCAACGCCTTTCCGCGTCTGTTTGATCTCATTGACGAAGGCGCCACCGGCGAACTCGACGGCGTGGAGAAAAACAAATTCTGGGACGTGGTCGACCAGTGCTATCTGTGCGACATGTGCTTCATGACTAAGTGCCCGTACGTGCCGCCGCATCCATGGAACGTGGATTTTCCGCATTTGATGCTGCGCGCCAAGGCGGTGAAGTACCGGAAAGGCGAGGTCAAATTCCGCGACAAGCTGCTTTCCAGCACCGATGCTTTGGGCAAGCTCGCCAGCATTCCGGTGGTGGTGCAGATGGTAAATGCGGTGAACAAAACAGCCGCCGCCCGCAAGGTGATGCACCATGTATTGGGCATTCATCAGGAGCGGCATTTGCCGGAATTCACCAGCAGCACGTTCCGCAAGAATGCCGCGGCAAACCACGGCTTTGCGGTAAAAGACGGCCAGAATACGCCTGGCAAAGTGGCGATTTTTTCCACTTGTTATTTGAACTACAACGAGCCCGGCATCGGCCATGATTTGCTGAAAATCCTCGAGCACAACGAGATTCCCGCAGTGATTGTGGAAAAAGAAGCCTGTTGCGGCATGCCCAAGCTCGAGCTCGGCGATCTCGACGCAGTGGAAAAACTCAAGAACACCAACATCCCACAGCTGGTCAAATTGGCCAAGCAGGGTTATGCCATCTTGACCGCGGTGCCGTCGTGTACGTTAATGTTCAAACAAGAACTGCCGTTGTTGTTTCCCGAGGACGCCGATGTAAAAGCAGTGGCCAAAGCGATGTTCGATCCGTTCGAATACCTGGTGCTGCGCCAGCGTGATGGTCTGCTCAACACCGATTTCAACAAGCCGCTGGGCAAAGTTTCTTACCATATTCCCTGCCATCTGCGGGTGCAGAACGTGGGGCAGAAAACCCGCGAGCTTTTACAAATGATCCCGGGCACGCAGGTCAACACCGTGGAACGCTGTTCCGGCCACGACGGCACCTGGGGCGTCAAAACCGAGTTCTATGGCCACTCCATGAAAATCGGCAGGCCGGTATTCAAACAGATGGCGAGCGGCGAGCCGGATTACATCAGCTCCGATTGCGCCATCGCCGGCCGCCACATCGCGCAAGGCATGGGCGGCACGGCGGCGCAGAAGCTGCATCCATTGACCCTATTGCGCATCGCTTATGGGTTATGAAAATGGATAAAGTGGAAACAAGAAAGGAAATTCGCATGCCGGTTACCCGTGACAGTTTAATGACGCTCGAAGCCTACGCCAGGATGCGCCAGGAGTTCCGCGCCAAGGTGATGGAGCACAAGAAAACCCGCAAAATGCACCTCGGCGAACATGTCACGCTGATTTTTGAAGACGAGTTCACCATCCGTTACCAGATCCAGGAAATGCTGCGCGTGGAGCGTATTTTCGAGGAAGAAGGCATACAGGATGAGTTGCAAGCCTACAACCCGCTGATTCCCGATGGCAGCAACTGGAAGGCCACCATGCTCATCGAATATCCGGATGTTGAGCAGCGCAAGAACATGCTGGCGCGCTTGAAAGGCATTGAGCGCAAAGTGTGGGTGAAAATCGCGGGACATGTCCCCGTCTATGCGATTGCCGATGAGGACCTGGAGCGCGATGACGGGGAAAAAACCGCGGCAGTACATTTTCTGCGCTTCGAACTTACGCCGCAAATGGCGCAGGCGCTTAAGAACGGGGCGGGGCTGGCCATGGGTATCGATCATGCTGCCTATCAAGTGGTCGTCGAAAGCGTTGATCCTGCAGTGCGCGGCTCGCTCCTCAAGGATTTGCGCCTGTCTTAGAGCTCATTTCAGAATTAAACACGCTATGCGACGGCAGGCACTGCTATGGCTGCGGCCTCGCGCCTTGCATCCATCCCGTTTTGACCAGCAACGCATACGCGGCTAATTTTGAAATGAGCTCTTAAGATGGTAAGCTTGGGTCATCCCCCCGTGCCCCATGCGTTGCCTCTATGCTGGAAAATCGAGTAAAACAATGGCTGGAACAGCGCATTGCCGCGCTTAACCTGCCATTAAGCATTTGCCTTCCTGACCAGCAGCTTATTACTCCTGCCGGTTCGCCCAAGGTCACAATAATGCTGCGCACGCCGCGCGCCTTGCTCACCCTGGCGAATCCCACCCTCGGCAAGCTCGCCAAGGCCTATGTGGAGCAGGAGCTCGATATCCGCGGCAACTTGCGCGATGTCATGGAAATCGTCGTCGGGCTTTGTGATGCTGGCGCCGAGATGGGCAGAAAAAAAATCAACCATGTTTGGAAATGGCGGCGCCATACCCTCAGCGCCGACCGCAGGGCAATCACTCATCACTACGATGTGTCGAACGATTTTTACGCCTTATGGCTGGATCGCTGGCGCGTCTATTCCTGCGCCTACTTCAAAACTCCCGGGGACAGCCTCGATCTGGCTCAGGAGCAAAAGCTCGATTTGATTTGCCGCAAGCTCGATTTGCAGCAAGACGAGTGCTTTCTCGATATCGGCTGCGGCTGGGGCGGCCTGATTCTGTGGGCGGCGCAGCGCTACCGTGCCAAGGCCACCGGTATTACCTTAAGCCGTAACCAGTTCGAATACGTCGGACAAAAAATCAAGGAACTGGGTTTGCAAGATTGCTGCCAAGTGATGCTGTGCGATTACCGCGAGCTCGACGAGCGCGAACCGTTCGACAAGATTGCCAGCGTGGGCATGTTCGAGCATGTCGGCAGGCGTAATCTTCCGCTTTATTTCGGCAAGATCTACCGCCTGCTCAAGCCCGGCGGGCTGGTGATGAATCACGGCATCACGCTCACCTCCCCCGAAAGCTCAGAGCTGGGCAGCGATATGGGAAAGTTCATCGAAGACTATGTGTTTCCCGGCGGGGAACTGGTGCATGTGTCGGTGGTGATGGAGACGATGGCGCAGCAGAAGCTGGAATGCCTCGATGCCGAGAATTTGCGCGCGCATTATGCGAAAACGCTGTGGCACTGGGTGGAGCGCCTGGACGCGAAGCAGGACCAGGCGCGGAGAATTGCCGGAGAAAAAATCTTCCGCACCTGGCAGGTTTACATGGCGGGATCGGCGGACGCCTTCGAGCGCGGCTGGATTTCCATTTACCAGCTGCTGGCGGGCAGGCCGCTGGCGGATGGCAGGCTGGTTTATCCTTTGACCCGCGAGTTTGTTTACAAGACGATCTAGAGCAGAACCAAGTTGTCCCTGTGAATGAGCTCGGGCTCGTCCACATAACCCAGCACCGATTCGATTTCCTGGCTGGGCAGCTGCAGGATGCGCCGTGTTTCTTGAGCGTTGTAATTGACCAGGCCGCGCGCGATTTCCCGGCCATGCGGGTCCACGCAAGTCACCACCTCGCCGCGCTCGAAGTCCCCGCTCAAATCGTATACGCCTATCGGCAGCAAGCTTTTACCGCTTGCGCATAAGGCTTGCACGGCGCCGGCATCGAGCATGAGTTTGCCGCGCACCTGCAGATGATCGGCAAGCCACTGTTTGCGCGCAGCCAAAGTCACCGTTTCGGCGAAAAGCAGGCTGCCCAGCGCTTCGCCTTGCGCGAGCCGCAGCAGCACATTGGCTTCGCGGCCGGGAGCAATCACGGTATGCGCGCCGCTGCGCGCCGCGCGTTTGGCGGCGAACACTTTGGTAAGCATGCCGCCGCTGCCGATGTGCGTACCGCTGCTTCCTGCCATTTTTTCGAGATTCTCGTCGCCGGCGCGTGCTTCGGTGACGAGGGTTGCTCGCGGGCTCTGGCGCGGATCGGCCGTGTAAAGACCCGCCTGATCGGTAAGGATGATAAGTGCATCAGCTTCGATGAGATTGGTCACCAGCGCGCCCAGCGTGTCGTTGTCGCCGAAGCGGATTTCGTCGGTCACCACCGTGTCGTTTTCATTGATGACGGGAATGACGTTGAGCGCCAGCAGCGAGCGCAGGGTGGAGCGGGCGTTGAGATAGCGCTTGCGGTCCGACAGGTCCTCATGGGTCAGAAGAATTTGCGCGGTATGCAGGCCGAATTTGCGGAAACAGCTCTCGTAGGCCTGAATCAACCCCATCTGCCCCACTGCGGCGGCGGCCTGCAGCTCATGCATGCTGTGCGGGCGCTTTTGCCAGCCGAGCCGTTGCATCCCTTCGGCAATCGCGCCGGAGGAAACCAGCAGTACTTCCTTGCCGAGTTTCTTCAATGCCGCGATCTGTTCCGCCCAGCGCGCCAGCGCGGCATGATCCAAACCTTGCCCCTCATTGGTGACCAGGCTGCTGCCGACTTTGATCACCAGTCGTTTGGCGTTTTTTAAGGCTTCACGCATGCTTTACTCTTCCGCTTCGTAGTTTTGTTCCAGATATTGCATGACGGCAAAAGTCAGTTCTTTGCAGCCTTCGCCGGTGAGCGCTGAAATAATAAAGCTTTTTCCTTTCCAGCCCAAATCGCGCAGGAACCGGCGGTATTTTTTTTTACGTTCGGAAACATCCAGCAAATCCAGCTTGTTCAACACCAGCCAGCGCGGCTTGCGGTAAAGCGCCTCATCGTATTTTTTGAGTTCCTTGATGATGGCGCGCGCTTCCCGCACCGCATCGGTTGTTTCGTCGAAAGACGCGATGTCCACGATGTGCAGAAGCAGGCGCGTGCGCGCGAGGTGCTTGAGGAATTGGTGGCCCAGCCCCGCGCCTTCGGCCGCACCTTCGATCAGCCCGGGAATGTCGGCGATCACGAAGCTGCGCAATTCGCCTACGCGCACCACCCCCAGATGCGGATGCAAAGTGGTGAAAGGATAATCCGCGACCTTGGGGCGTGCCGCCGACACGGCGCGAATGAAAGTCGACTTCCCGGCGTTGGGCATGCCAAGCAAACCGACGTCGGCAAGCACCCTGAGTTCGAGCTTGAGCTCAAGTGCTTCCCTCGGCTGGCCCGGAGTGCACTTGCGCGGCGCGCGGTTGGTGCTGGATTTGAAGTGCAGATTGCCCAAGCCGCCGCCGCCGCCTTTGGCCAGCAGGGTTTTTTGCCCGTGCTGATCGAGGTCGGCGATGAGTTCGCCGGTCTGGTTGTCGGTGATGACCGTGCCCACCGGCACGCGCAATATCACGTCCTCCGCACTTTTGCCGTAGCAATCCGAGCCTCGCCCGTTCTCGCCATTTTTGGCGCGGTGAATGCGTGCGTAGCGGTAATCAATCAGCGTATTGATGTTACGGTCGGCAATCGCGTAAACGCTGCCACCGCGCCCGCCGTCGCCGCCATCCGGTCCGCCGCGCGGTATGAATTTTTCACGCCTAAAGCTGGCCACGCCATCGCCGCCTTTACCGGCGCTGACCTGTATGATGGCTTCGTCAATAAATTTCATCGTGTCTGCTTTCGTGCCAGCTTCGCTGGAGGTTTACTTCCGCAAGGCTAGAAATAAAAAAGCCCTATCGTCCGATAGGGCTGTTGGAATGACACGACCCTTAGACCGGGATCACGCTTACGGTTTTGTGCTGCTCCGGGCCTTTGACCTTGAATTGAACTTTTCCCGTAACCTTGGCGAACAGGGTGTGGTCCTTGCCGATGCCGACGTTGTCGCCAGGATGAACCTGGGTGCCGCGCTGGCGCACGATGATGCTGCCCGCTGGCACCCGTTCGCCGCCGAAACATTTCACGCCGAGGCGCTTGGACTGCGAATCGCGGCCGTTGCGGGAACTGCCGCCCGCTTTTTTATGTGCCATGTTGGATTTTCCTTATGCCGAAATCGTATCGATACGGATTTCAGTGAAATTCTGGCGATGGCCCTGCGTCCGGCGGTACATCTTGCGACGGCGCATTTTGAAAATCCGCACCTTGTCGCCCCGCCCTTGGGCAACCACGGTTGCCTTGACTTTGGCGCCCGCCACCAGCGGGTTTCCGGCGGCTATTTTGTCGCCGTTAGCCACCAGCAGCACCTGGTCGAGCACGATTTCAGTGCCGACGGCCTGGGGTATTTGTTCAATCTTGAGTTTTTCGCCGGAAGCCACGCGATACTGCTTGCCTCCGGTTTTGATGACTGCGTACATTTTCGCTCCAGATGCCGTTTCTTTGCAAACGTGTAATTTTACATAAAGCCTGCTCACCAGTCAAAATAAAGTCTGACTCGTTGATCCGGGGTTTCTGTCCCGGTTGCGGCCGGGTTCGCTGCCCCCTAAAAATGCCGCGTTCTGCTATCCTAAGAGTTTATTCTTGCGACGCTACTTATCTTGGGCACCTCCTTGTCAATCGAAGCCATCCGTGACGCCATCGAGCCGGAAATGCGTGCCGTGGACCAGGTCATCCGCCAGCGCCTGTATTCCGATGTGGCGCTGATTCGCCAGGTGGCCGAGTACATCATCAACAGCGGGGGGAAACGCCTGCGCCCGGCGCTGGTGATTCTTTCCGCCGGTGCCTTCGGTTATCGCGGCAACCATCATTACGAGCTCGCGGCGGTAGTGGAGTTCATTCATACCGCCACGCTGCTGCACGATGATGTGGTGGATGGTTCCGCGCTCCGCCGGGGCAGTCCGACGGTGAACGCTCTGTTCGGCAACGCTGCCAGCGTATTAGTGGGCGATTTCGTCTACTCGCGCGCTTTCCAGATGATGGTGGAAGTGGACAACATGCGGGTGATGCGGGTGCTGGCGGACGCCACCAACGTGATTGCCGAGGGAGAAGTGCTGCAGTTGCTGAACTGCCATAACGCCAACATCGACGAGCAACGCTATCTGCAAGTAATACGCTGCAAGACCGCCAAGCTGTTCGAAGCAGCCACCCGTCTTGGCGCGATACTGGGCGATGCCGGCAGCGCCGAGGAGGAGGCGATGGCGAGTTACGGCATGCATTTGGGCATCGCGTTTCAGCTCATCGATGATGTGCTCGATTATTCCGGTGACCTAAGCCAGACCGGGAAGAATATCGGCGACGATCTGGCGGAAGGCAAACCCACCTTGCCCCTCATTTACGCCATGAAATACGGCAACCCCGAGCAGGCGGCTCTCATCCGCAAGGCCATTGAGCAGGGCGGCCGCGAGGAATTTGCTACGGTGCTTGACACGATTCACCAGACTCGTGCCCTGGAGTATGCACGGACGCAGGCCAAGACCGAAGCGCAAGCCGCATGTGCCGCCTGCGCTATGCTGCCGCGTTCAAATTACCGTGATTCTTTGCTACAATTAGCGGACTTTGCGGTCAGCAGAAGTTATTAGATTTAAAATCTAGAACCCATCTCAAACCGGGTTTGTTGGTATCCCGGATTGCTTCAATACTTCGGGGTGTAGCTCAGCCTGGTAGAGTACTGCGTTCGGGACGCAGGAGTCGCTGGTTCGAATCCAGTCACCCCGACCAACCTTATCTTTCTGGAGCGCTGTTAATTCTGCTGGAGAATGAGCTTGAGCAGGTTGCTGTTAGTGATAATTGGCGCGTTGCTGGTTTACTGGGTTCTCAGGAGTTATCGCAAAGGCCTGCTGAAGTCACAGCAGCATCGGGACGCCACGGGCGAAGACATGGTGCGCTGCGCGCATTGCGGTGTGAACTTGCCGAAAAGCGAAAGCTTTACCAGCCACGGTGATTATTTCTGCTCCCAAGAACATCAGCGCGCGCACCCGAATAAAAAATAATCCGACCCGCTGGTGATGATTTGATGCAAGTTCCAGATTCGCAGACACCTGGCTCGAGCAAGCCCGGGGACGCCACCCGGGCGGATCTTGGCGGTGGAGATATTGGAATTTTGGGCCGCTCTGGATCCTTCCTTAGGGGGCTTCAGCGTACGCTGTGGCAGGAGCTGACCGCGTTGTCGCAGGTGCTGAGCGCACAGCAATCCGAGCAACCCGCTTCCTTCTGGCGCTCCCTCTTCTATTTCAATCTTTATCGGCTGGCGGTTGCCTGCTCGTTTATTTTCACCGCCTTCTTCTTTGGCCAGTCTCTGTTTGGCACGATGGACCGGCCGCTTTTCTTGTGGGGCAGTTTTGTTTATGGGTTTTTTGCCGTGTTCTTTCACTTCACCATCACGGCGCAACGCCCTTACTTTACCCTGCAGCTGACCTGCCAGGTTCTCGCCGACATCGTGTTCCTCGTCATTCTGATGGACGCGAGTGGCGGCATCACCAGTGGGCTCGGCTTATTGCCCCTGGCCTCGCTTGCCGCAGCGGGGCTGATCAGCCGCGGACGGCTCACCTTGTTTTATGCCGCGCTGGCAAGCATCGCTGTGCTGATGGAACAAACCTTTCAGGTGCTGCGCAACCTGGCGGATACGGTCCAGTATATCCAGGCCGGGATGTTGAGCGTAGGCTACTTTGCTACCGCCTGGCTTGCGCACACCCTTGCAAAATACACCCAGGCCAGCGAACGGCTTGCATTGCAGCGCGGCATTGACCTTGCCAACTTGGCGCAAGTCAATCAACTGGTGATTCAGGATATGCAGGATGGCGTGCTGGTGGTGGATGAAAAAGGCACGATCCGGCAACATAATTCGCAGGCGGAAAGGCTGTTGGGAACGTTACCTCGTGAGCGCAAAGGCATGCTATTGCACGAGTACGCCCCGGCGCTGGCGCAGCAGCTCGAACGCTGGCGTAATCAGCCCAACGCCGCGATCGAGCCGCTGGCGGTTTCACGCGCACGCTTGATCGGAGCGCGCTTCCTGGCGGTGGGCGACAGCTATCCTCTCGGCACTGTTATTTTTCTTGAAGATTTGAGCCGGGTTCAGGCGCAAGCCCAGCAGCTCAAGCTCGCTGCTTTAGGCAGGCTTACCGCTAATATCGCGCACGAAATCCGAAATCCATTGAGTTCGATCAGCCATGCCGCCGAGCTGCTTCAAGAAGAATCCGAGCATACTGAAACACAAGCCCGCCTGCTGAAAATTATCAGCGACAACGCGCAACGGTTGGACCGCATGGTGCAGGATGTGCTCAAGCTCAACCGCCGCGACCGGGCGTTGCGCGAGAATATAAAGCTGGTGAATTTCCTGCGGACCTTTGTCGAAGAGTTCTGCCGGAACGAGAAGATTCCGGCCCATATTTTCAAGCTGGAGAGCCACACTCAACGTGGCGTGTTTTTTGACCGCAGTCATTTAAATCAAGTGATGTGGAATCTGTGCCGAAACGCTTTGCGCCATTGCCAGCGGCGGGAGGGCAGCATTCGGCTGGTGGCGGCGGGCGGCGGCACCAGCAAGGATGCGGTAAGATTGGATATTATCGACGACGGGCCGGGAGTCCCGCCTGCGCTACGCAGCCAGTTGTTTGAGCCGTTTTTTACCACGGCGACGGGCGGCACCGGCTTGGGGCTATACATCGCGCGCGAAATCTGTGATGCCAACGGTGCCACTTTGGATTACGTGGAAGCCACAAGCGGAGGCCATTTCACCGTAATTTGCAAGGCAAAAGCATGACCAAGCGCAAACAGTCGAAGCTTGAAGGTGCAGCAACGGGACTCAGCGTTCTCATCGTGGACGATGAGGCCGATATCCTGGAGCTGCTGGAACTTACTTTGTTGCGCATGGGACTGGAAGTGGAGCGCGCCGAAAATCTTGCTTCCGCACTCAAACTTTTACAAGCCCGGAATTATGATTTATGTCTCACCGACATGCGTCTGCCTGACGGCGATGGACTGGAACTAGTCAAGTACATCGATACGCACTGTGCCGATTTGCCGGTGGCGGTGATTACCGCCCATGGCAGCGCCGAGAACGCGGTTGCCGCTTTGAAGGCCGGCGCCTTCGATTACATTGCCAAACCGGTTTCCTTGGAACAGTTGCGCACCCTGGTGAAGTCTGCATTAAGCCTCGCCCGGCCTGCCGCCGATAAATCCGGCGAAGACCTGCTGCTGGGTGAGTCCGAAGCCATGAGCCAGGTGCGCCGCTTGATTGAAAAACTCTCGCGCAGCGAGGCGCCGGTTTATATCAGCGGCGAATCGGGGAGCGGCAAGGAGCTTGCGGCAAGGTTGATCCATCAAAAAAGCGCACGCCGCAACGGCCCGTTCGTGCCGGTAAACTGCGGCGCGATACCTGAAAACCTGATGGAAAGCGAGTTTTTCGGTTACAAAAAAGGTGCCTTTACCGGCGCCGAGCAGGACCGCGACGGTTTTTTCCAGGCGGCAAACGGCGGCACCCTGTTTCTCGATGAAGTAGCGGACCTGCCCTTGTTGATGCAGGTCAAACTGTTGCGCGCGATCCAGGAGAAAAAAGTGCGCAAGGTAGGCTCCACCCAGGAGGAAAACGCCGATGTGCGCATCATCAGCGCTACCCACCAGAACCTTGCGGATGGCGTGGAAAACGGTAAATTCCGCCAGGATCTTTATTACCGGCTTAACGTGATTGAGCTAAAGATGCCTTCGCTGCGCGACATGCGTGAGGATATTCCTTTGATTGCCAAGGCCGTTTTACCCCGCTTGGCCAAACAGCACGGGGCAACCGCAAGCGAGCTCGATGAAGACGCGTTGCAAGCGCTTGTCCAGTACGATTTCCCAGGCAATGTCCGCGAGCTTGAAAATATCCTGGAACGGGCGCTGGCGCTTTGCGCAGGAGCCAAAATCATACGTGAGGACTTGCAGCTCACTCCGCAGCAGCCGGTGGAACGCGCGAGCGTTGCCGACGATAAATGGCCGCTGCAGGAATACCTTGACCGGCTGGAAAAGGAAGCCATCCTCGAAGCCTTGGGAAAAACCCGCTTCAACCGCACTGCCGCAGCAAGGCTCTTGGGCATTACTTTCCGCTCCTTGCGCTACCGCATGGAACGCCTCGGCATCAATTGAGCCGGTCTCCTCCAACTGATGCAATTCGATCACAAGGGAATCCTGCAGGCGGTGCGCTATATTGCCTCTTCCAATTGCGACGAGCGCCCCGCGGATTGCGCGATCGAGCTTCTCGTCGTCCATAACATCAGCCTGCCGCCGCATGAATTCGGCGGCCAAGGCGTGATTGAGCTCTTTACCAACAGCCTGAACCCGGCCGCTCATCCCTATTTTCAGTCGGTTTGCGACCTTAAAGTGTCCGCCCATTTTTTCATTCGCCGTGACGGGGAAATCCTGCAGTTCGTTCCCTGCTTGAAGCGCGCCTGGCATGCCGGGGTGTCGCAGTGGTGTGGGCGGCTGTGCTGCAACGATTTTTCCATTGGCGTCGAGTTGGAAGGCAGCGATTTATTGCCGTTTCGCGATGCTCAGTATGCGGCACTCGTTTCCCTCACCCGGGCGCTAAAAAAGGCCTATCCCGTCAAAGACATAGCCGGTCACGCGGCGATTGCTCCCGGCCGCAAGACTGATCCAGGCCCGTTTTTCGATTGGGACCGGTATTTCGCCGCCCTCGGCGTTTAGTTCTGTTCCCTGCCACAACCGGTAGTATCTCGGACCGGGACTCGCCACAAAAAGTAGTTGCGCTCCCCCAATTAGGCTACTAGAATTAGTCGGTGTAAACGCGTTTGACACTATATATAGTGTTTGTAGGGCAGCCGCCAGGTTACCCTAAGTGCCTAGATTATAAAAACATTAGGAGACTTCAATATGCAGCAGGTTGTTGCGACTGGTAGCGCTTCTCCCGCTTCTGCGTCGAGCGTTAATTTTTCTGACATCGCACCGGTTCCCAATCAGGACCCCCGTTACGCGCAGTACAAGGTGATTCGCCGCAACGGCAGCGTAGTGGGATTTGAGCCTTCCAAGATTTCGCTGGCCATGACCAAGGCCTATATTGCGGTCAATGGCGGTCAGGGTGCGGCGTCCGCACGCATCCGTGAGATGGTGGTAAAGCTCACCGAAACCGTGGTGAACGCGCTGATGCGCCGCCAGCCCCACGGCGGCACCTTCCATATCGAGGACATACAGGATCAGGTGGAGCTTACCCTGATGCGTTCAGGCGAGCACGAAGTGGCGCGCTCCTACGTGCTCTACCGCGAGGAGCGGGCGCGCAACCGCGCCAAGCAAAAGACGGTCATGGAAGCAGCGGTGCCTTCCGTGACCATCCATGTTCTGGAAAACGGCCAGAAGATCGCGCTCGACATGGATCGGCTGGCCGCGCTCATCCAATCCGCCTGTGTGGGACTGGGCGAAGCCGTAGAGCCGGCGTTGATTCTCAAATCCACCCTGAAGGACTTATACGATGGCGTGCCGGCGGCGGAAGTGCGCAAGTCAGCCATTCTTTCGGCGCGCTCGCTGATTGAAAAAGACCCGGCCTACACCTTTGTTACCGCGCGCCTGCTTTTGCACTCCATCTGCTTCGAGGCGCTGGGCGAGGAAGTGACCCAGGAGCGGATGCAGACGACTTACGCTGAATATTTTCCGTGCTTTATTCAGAACGGCATCGACGCCGAGCTTCTGGATCCGCGCTTGGCGCGCTTTGATCTACGGCGTCTGGCGGAAGCGCTGGAAGCGAACCGCGACCTTAAGTTCGGCTATCTCGGCCTGCAAACCCTGTATGACCGCTATTTCCTGCACGTGCACGAGCGCCATATAGAGCTGCCGCAGGCGTTTTTCATGCGTGTGGCGATGGGGCTGGCGTTGAACGAGATCAACCGTGAAGAGCGGGCAATCGAGTTTTACAACGTGCTCTCCAACTTCGATTTCATGAGTTCGACGCCGACGCTGTTCAACTCCGGCACGGTGCGCCCGCAGCTTTCCTCCTGCTATCTCACCACGGTGAGCGACGATTTGGAGGGCATCTACGACGCCATCAAGGAAAACGCGCTCCTCGCCAAATACGCCGGGGGGCTGGGCAACGACTGGACGCCGGTGCGCGCGCTGGGTTCGCACATCAAGGGCACCAACGGCAAGTCACAGGGCGTGGTGCCGTTCCTAAAGGTGGTGAACGACACCGCCGTGGCGGTGAATCAGGGGGGGAAACGCAAGGGCGCGGTGTGCTCGTATCTGGAAACCTGGCACCTCGACATCGAGGAATTCCTCGAGCTGCGGAAAAACACCGGCGATGACCGCCGCCGTACCCATGACATGAACACCGCTAACTGGATTCCCGATTTGTTCATGAAGCGGGTGATGGAAGGGGGCGAGTGGACGCTGTTCTCGCCGGCCGACGTGCCGGACCTGCATGACAAGTACGGGAAAGCGTTCGGACAAGCCTATCTTGCCTACGAGGAAAAGGCGGCAAGGGGCGAATTGAAGCTCTTTAAGAAAATCCCGGCGCTTTCCCTGTGGCGCAAGATGCTTACCATGCTGTTTGAGACCGGCCATCCGTGGATTACCTTCAAGGATGTATGCAACATCCGCTCGCCGCAGCAGCATGCGGGCGTGGTGCACAGTTCCAACCTGTGCACCGAAATCACGCTCAACACCGGCAAGGACGAGATTGCGGTGTGCAATCTGGGCTCGATCAACCTGGTGGCGCACATGCAGGACGGCAGGCTCGATCACGGAAAACTCAAGCTCACCATCGCCACCGCCATGCGTATGCTGGATAACGTGATTGACATCAACTTCTACGCCGTCAACAAGGCGCGCAATTCCAACATGAAGCACCGGCCGGTGGGGTTGGGTATCATGGGCTTCCAGGATTGCCTGCATGAATTGCGCGTGCCTTACGCTTCCGAGGCTGCGATTGAGTTCGCCGATCGTTCGATGGAGGCGGTTGCCTATTGCGCCTATTGGGCGTCCACCGAGCTTGCTGCCGAGCGCGGGCGCTACCCTTCGTACCGCGGCTCGCTGTGGGATCGCGGTATCCTGCCGCAGGACACCCTGAGATTGCTTGCCGATGAGCGTGGCGGCCATGTCGAGGTGGATCAATCCTCGACCCTGGACTGGAACGTGCTGCGCGCACGCATCAGGGAATTCGGCATGCGCAATTCCAACTGTCTGGCGATCGCGCCCACCGCCACCATTGCCAACATCATCGGCGTGTCGGCTTCTATCGAGCCCACCTACCAGAACCTGTATGTGAAGTCGAATCTTTCCGGCGAGTTCACGGTGGTCAACCAGTACCTGGTGCAGGACCTGAAAAAACTCGGCATGTGGGACGAGGTGATGATTTCCGACCTCAAGTATTTCGACGGCGGCCTCGCCAAAATCGACCGCATTCCCGCTGATATCCGCAGTCTTTACGCCACGGCATTTGAAGTCGATCCGTTGTATCTGGTCGAGGCCGCCTCGCGCCGCCAGAAATGGATAGACCAGGCGCAGTCGCTCAACATTTACATGGCGGGAGCGAGCGGCAAGAAGCTCGACGAAGTTTACAAGCTGGCGTGGAAACGGGGTCTCAAGACTACCTACTATCTGCGAACCCTGGGGGCGACCTCAGCGGAGAAATCCACCGCCCGCGGCGGACAGTTGAACGCCGTGCCGGTGGGGGAAGCCGCCGACGAGAAAATGTGTTCGATCGACAATTCCGAGTGCGAATCTTGTCAGTGATAAGTATCCACCTATAACGACATAAAGGAGGCAAGCATGCTGCAATTTGAAGATGATTTGGGAACGGTGCCGGGGCTTAAGCTCCAACCGATGACCGGTTTTGTGCCGGCGGCGCCGGCGCTCGCGCGCCAGGCTGCGGAAGAACCCAGCGCAGAGGCCGGGGCCTTTCGACGCATCCGTGTCGAGGACAAGCGCATCATCAATGGCCAGACCGACGTGAACCAGCTGGTGCCGTTCAAATACAAATGGGCCTGGGAGAAATATCTCTCGGGCTGCGCCAACCACTGGATGCCGCAGGAAATCAACATGAGCCGCGACATCGCGTTGTGGAAGGACCCGAATGGTTTGACCGAAGACGAGCGACGCATTGTCAAGCGCAATCTCGGTTTCTTCGTCACCGCCGATTCGTTGGCGGCGAACAACATCGTGCTCGGCACCTACCGCCATATCTCGGCGCCGGAGTGCCGGCAGTATCTGCTGCGCCAGGCCTTCGAGGAGGCGATTCACACTCATGCCTACCAATACATCGTGGAAAGCCTGGGCCTGGACGAAGGCGAGATCTTCAACGCCTACCACGAGGTTTCCAGCATCCGCGACAAGAACGAGTTCCTGATCCCGTTTATCGATACGTTGACCAATCCCTCGTTCAAGACCGGCACGCGGGAGAACGACCAGGGGCTCCTGAAGAGCCTGATTGTCTTTTCCTGCATCATGGAAGGGCTGTTCTTCTATGTGGGTTTTGTACAAATCCTGGCGCTGGGACGGCAGAACAAGATGACCGGCTCGGCCGAGCAGTACCAATACATCCTGCGCGACGAGTCCATGCACTGCAATTTCGGCATCGACCTTGTCAACCAGATCAAGCTGGAAAACCCGCATTTGTGGACGCCGGAATTCCGCGAGGATATCCAGGGACTGATGAAGAAGGCGGTGGATCTCGAGTACCGCTACGCCGAGGACACCATGCCGCGCGGCGTGCTGGGGCTGAACGCGCCGATGTTCAAGGAATATCTGCGCTTCATTGCCAACCGCCGCTGCCAGCAGATCGGCCTGGATGCGCTGTTCCTGGGAGCGAACAATCCCTTCCCGTGGATGAGCGAATTGATTGACCTCAAGAAAGAGAAAAACTTTTTTGAAACC
Organism: Burkholderiales bacterium; assembly: GCA_035543335.1. Lineage (NCBI taxonomy): Bacteria > Pseudomonadati > Pseudomonadota > Betaproteobacteria > Burkholderiales > Burkholderiales bacterium. Next base: position 40,310 of record DASZZH010000026.1, on the reverse strand, counting down.
CGCGTCATTGAGTACCAGACCGGCGGGGCGTTGAACTGGGATTAAGAGGTCAAGGACACCCAGGCATGGCGGCAGGAGCGCGCAAAAACAAAACGCACCGGCTTACGGTGTGTCGCGCAGACAGCGATTACACGTTGTGGCTGCGTTTTGACGATGGCCTGGAAGGCCGGGTTTATCTGGGCAATCTGGTCGGCGTGGGCCTGTTTAAGGCGTGGGAAGACGTGGAGAAGTTCAAGCAAGTCAGCATAGAAGCGGGCGCGTTATGCTGGGAAGGAGGAATTGATCTGGATCCTGAGATGTTGTACCGGGATCTGGTGAGCAAGGCCAGACGACATGTTGTGCATTAAGGAACTGCTGCAAGGCCGTGAAATGCGCCGGTGCGCGTGGCTCGGACCGCGGCGAGTGTGGTAGTGGTAGGAAGCAGTACCCTGTTAATTTTCATATAGGAGGTTGCAATGGCAGCGAAACGTAAAGCCCAGAAGAAACCAGCTAAGAAGAAAAAAGCATCGAGGAAGAAAAAGAAAGCGACGAAGAAAAAAACGGCAAAAAGAAAGGCCGCGGCAAGGATATCTGCCAAAAGAAAAGCGGCCAAAAAGAAGTCAGCAAAAAAGTCGGCAAAGAAGAAGGCGGCCAAGAAAAGACCCGCCCGGAAAAAAGCGGCGGCCAGGAAACCGGTGGCACGGATGGCAGCGCCGGTAACCACGACAGCTCCCGCCCCAGCGCCGGCACCAAGGCCGACGACGTCAATACCTGCGCCTTCGGCTTGGCCTTTTGCCCCGACAGGCTCAAGGCCGGTGTAGCACATTCAGCCGCGACTGCGGACCGCATGCGCCGGGTTAGGCGCAAGCCGACCTGCAGTCGCGTAGCTGGATTGATTCACCGAGTCCGATTCTTTAATCGGAGGCGGGAAAGGTATGTTACCACTAATTCTCAGCTCAGGCGACGTGGAAAACGGTTTTTTACCCCGCCTCGTCCCCAATAAGCGGAGTGAGAGGGTTTTTTTGCTTCGGTCAAATCACCGGGACTTGCAAAATAGGTTTTGAGGATATCATATTGATGTAAAACATGAAAACCTCAGCGATGAAGAGAAAGTGAAAGCCCATGGAAGCGGGCGATGTAAAAATCTTCCGTATTTTTTGTGGCTGTGGCTAAATATAACCGCCCCTGAAGTCTCTAGCATTAAATTGAAACCATGGAACTATTGTTGCGATGCAGCATCAAACTTCGATTATAAGCAATTAAAAATTTATTTTAATTATAATAAACAATATAATAGTGTTACTTTTGCGGCGCAATATTAACTTGTATGGGCTGTTTTTTTAAGGCAGTTTGCCGTGAGCAGACGATGAGGGGGTTAATCATGGAAAACACTCAGTTTGAAATAAGCAATGGTAGGACGCTTGCTGACAAGAGCCGAAGTACCTTGCTGCTGTCTGCGTTTGTCATGAGCCTGATTTCGCTCATGGTAAGCCTGTATTCGCAAATCACACTGCAAAGCGAGTCGGCGGTGCTTCCCGCTGCGACCCAGCCACCGCAGGTTGTGGAAAGAGAAGAGACTGAAAAAGTCCTGGAGCCAAACGTACTCGAGCAGAAAGCTCCGTTGGATGGCAGGATCATGATGCTAGCGGAATACGTATCGAAGCGCTACCGCGTGTCCATGGATGCAACCGTGGAACTGGTAAGTGCTGCCTATGCCGCCGGCGAGCAGACCGGCCTCGATCCGCTTTTGATTCTCGCTGTAATGGCGGTGGAATCGCGCTTCAATCCCATTGCGGAAAGCGTGGCGGGCGCCAAGGGCCTGATGCAGGTGATTCCGAAATACCACATGGAAAAAATCATGGCTTCCGGCGGCGAAAAAGCCGTGCTGGAACCTGAGACGAACATCCTGGTGGGCGCGAAAATCCTGCGCGAATACATTGCGCGTAGCGGGGACCTGACTATCGGCTTGCAAATGTACAATGGCGCGACGGACGGCACCAGCAGTCAGTACGCGGGCAAGGTCATCAACGAAAAACTGCGCCTGCAGCAGATGCTGAAAGATCCCCACCGGGTCTGATCCCCGGCGTCAAGGTACTTCCCTAGAGCGCCAAGCCTAAGCACGGGATCAACGATACAAAGCCGAGTCTGATGGCGGGCGTGCCTCTCACCAGTAATGACGGTGATGATAGAACGAAGGATCGTAGTACTGGGGCGGGTAGCAAAACGGGTCATATCGGGGCAACAAGTATTGGTGTGACAGCAGTTCCAGAAAGGCGCCGGCAATCACCGGATAAGCGTAGACCTGGCCACCGATCCGGCGCGGGACAGCTGCCCCGAGATTTCCTGTTACATTTAGCTCGCGCCCCGGAGCGTAAGTACCCACTTCGAAAATGCCGGGATTACAGGCGATAAAACACTTATGTAAAGCAAAGAATTTCTCCCGCCCATTCCACCCGTGGTCCGTGCAAGTCTTGATCCAGCGTTTCATCTCGGGTATAAACCGGCCCGGCCGCTGCAGCACCTGCCCAGACAAGAAGCCCGAACAATAAAAATCGTTTCATATCTAAGTTATAGACTTGGTTTGTCCTACAGGGTTGCGCGTCCGAAGTGCTGGTATGGACGCTTCTGGCATCGCCCAGGCTCTGGGTGTATCGTGAGAACAGCAAGTATTATCCCGAATCAACTCCCGCAAAACTCATCATTCTGGCCAGATTATGAAATAATTTAAGTTTTACTGAGTCTTAATTGAATCGTTAATCCGCCCACGTTGAGCGGCGGCCATTACTGTAGAGGATAATATCGTGAGCATAGTTTTTTACTACGGCTCGGGCTCGCCTTATGCTTGGCGGGTCTGGCTCGCCCTTGAATACAAGCGGCTTGCTTACGAGATGAAAGCCATATCATTCTCGGCGGGCGATATGCACAAGCCGGAGTTCCTCAAACTTAATCCCCGCCATAAGGTACCGGTACTGGTGGATGACGGCTTCGCACTCTATGAATCTTCCGCGATTGTGGAGTACATCGAAGACAAATACCCCAAGTCGGGCAATGGCGCGCTATTTCCGCAAGCCCCGGCCGAGCGCGCTAGCGCGCGGCGCTTGATTCTGGAAGTGGACAATTATCTGCGTACGGCCGTGGATCCAATGCTGCGGCAGATTTTTTTTAAGCCGGAAGCGGAGTGGGACGCACAGGTTATTACCGGGAGCCGGGAGGAATTTTTAGCCGAGCTCCAGCATTTCGAGGGCCAAGTGCGTGGCGAATATCTGCTGGACAAGCTCAGCGCGGCGGATTTCGGACTTTATCCGATGCTGGCGCTGGCACTGCGGCTGGAAAAGAAAAAAACTGATTTGGGCCTGCGTGCCGCCGTCGGGCCCAAGCTTTCCGCGTGGATGAAGCGCATCGAGGCGCTGCCCTATTTCCAGAAAACCTGGCCGCCGCACTGGAAATGAAACTGTGCATCAGCTTTTGCGCAGGAAAGCCTCAAGACGGCGCACACCCTCTCGCAGATTTTCCAGTGAAGTAGTGTAGGCAAAGCGCACATGGCGCGACGCTTGGTGGCTGCCGAAATCGATTCCCGGCGTAACCGCCACGCCCGCGTGTACCAGCAGCTTGCGCGCGAAGGTTTCGCTGTCCGCGCTGAAGCGGCTGCAGTCCGCGTAGAGATAAAAAGCGCCTTGCGCTGTAGCTGGAATCACGAAACCCAGATTGCGCAAGGCGGGCAGCAAATAATCGCGGCGGCGCCGGAATTCGGCGCGGCGCTCCTCCAGGATACGTAGGGTTTCGGGCGCAAACGCAGCCAGCGCCGCATATTGCGCCGGAGTGGACGCGGCGAGAAAAACGTTCTGTGCCAGCTTGTCCGCTTCACGCACATAGGCTTCCGGCGCCACCAGCCAGCCCAGGCGCCACCCGGTCATGCCGAAATATTTGGAAAAGCTGTTGATGACAAACACTTCATCGGATAGTGACAAGGCGGTGGTTGTTTCACTCTCATAAACCAATCCGTGATAAATCTCATCCACAATCAACCGGCCACGGAGCGCATGCGTTTTTTCCATGATGGCATGCAATTGTTCGCGGCTTACCAGCGTGCCGGTGGGATTGGCAGGCGAGGCAATCATGACTGCGGTTGTTGCACGGTCCCAATATTGGGCAATCAGTTCATGGGTGAGCTGATAACCGGTTGTGGCATCAGTGCCTATGCCTGCGGGAACTCCTTCCAGCAGTCGCACGATATGCCGGTTGCAGGGGTAACCCGGATCGCTCATCAACACCTTGTCGCCGGGATTGATCAGGATGCCGAGTGTGAGCAACAGCGCCCCGGATGCGCCGGGGGTGACGACGATGCGCGAGGGTGAAACCCGCAGGCTATGGCGTTGCATATAAAAACCGGCAATGGCTTCGCGCAATTGCGGCAGTCCCAGCGCCGGAGAGTAATGGATGTTGCCGCGCTTCAACGCTTCCATTCCCGCGGCGATGACCGGCTGCGGAGAAGGAAAATCCGGCTCGCCGATTTCCATGTGGACGATGGAACGGCCCTGAGCTTCCAGTGCGCGTGCCCGCGCCAGCAATTCCATCACATGAAAGGGTTGGATGTCCGACATCCGGAGCGCGATGCGGACGTTTTCCCGCAGCCTCTCCTGCTTCACAGCTTGTGTTCTCCTATCATCAGCCGCTTGAATACCTGGTAGTGTTCGTCAAATCCTTCGCCGTCGGTCTTGGACGTGCGCTTTACCGTAATCCATACCTCGGTATTGAAGCTTTCACACAGATCCGCGGTGTAGGCTACTTCTTCTTCCGCGACTTTCCGCGCCGCTTCTTCCGAAGGCGCGTTCAAGTCTTCGAGAAAATGCCGGATCAGGGTTTCGATGTGTTCCCGGTAAGTTGCCTCGTCGATTTCCACCACTTCGGCGAGGGTGCAGCGACCATGTGTTTTAACACCGACGAAAGAGGTATCGCAATGGCAGTTGGGGCGCAAGTGCGTACCGCTCGCCAGATCGCACACGGCGTAGCCGCCGGAAACCAGCCATTCGCCGTCTTCCGCTGCGCCCTCCTGCGCATAGACACGGCTGTCGGAAGCATCGAGGCGCACGGCTTTTAGGAATTTCATCGCCAATCTCGGATAAAGGAGGAAAAGCTTACCGTAAACCCGGCGGCTTCCCAAGCGCAAAAAAACGGTTTTTTGCGGCAACATCCCGGCTTAAATCCAAATAAGGAGCCCCATGAAAGAAACTTTACAGCCCGGCCTCACGTTTGAATTCAAATTCAAGATACCCGAAACCAAGACCGTACCGCATCTTTATTCGGAATCGCAGATGTTCCGCGAGATGCCGTCGGTGCTCGCCACCGGCTTCATGGTGGGCTTGATGGAATGGGCCTGCATCGAGGCCCTCCGTCCCCATCTGGATTGGCCGCGCGAGCAGACGCTGGGGGCGCATGTGAATTTCAGCCACACTGCGCCTACGCCGCCGGGATTTACGGTCACGGTGAGCATCAGGCTGAAGAAGATCGAGGGCAGGAAACTCACATTTTCGGTGAATGCGCATGACGGTGTAGATGCCATTTCTGTCGGTACCCACGAACGCTTCGTCATCGATGCGGCCAAGTTTAAGGAAAATATTGCTGAAAAATCAAAGTATTATAATAAATAACGCCCGCTTGCGAAAAATGCATTCCCAGGATTGTTATTTGCATCAAACCTTGCTTAAGAATAAATTACTAGTAGTGGCAATTGTGCCGCAAGATGGAAGGAGGTCAAATGTCTGATACCACTCGCAAAGTCGAGTACTTTACCGCCAGCGTGCCCAACAAGTCGGGCGAAGGAGTGCGGGCGCTCAAGGCGCTGCGCGATGCCAACGTCAACCTGCTGGCTTTTTCGGGTTTTCCGCGCGCCGGCCGGGCGCAAATCGATTTCATTCCCGAGGATTCCGCGGCGCTCAAAGCCGCGGCGAAAAAGGCCAAGCTTAAATTAAGCAGCAAGAAAACCGGTTTCCTGACTCAAGGCAGCGACCGGGTGGGCGCGCTTTTGGATATGCTCGACCGGCTGGCGGCAGCCAAAATCAACGTCACGGCGCTGGACGCGGTTACCGTGGGCGAAGGGCGCTATGGCGCGATTTTCTGGGTGAAGCCAAAGGATGTGGCGAAAACCGCGAAGCTCTTGGGTGTAAGCTCAGGAAAGCAGGCGAGTTCAGCCGCCTATCCGGTTTTGTAAGCGCCCGATTCCCTCAATTTCGGTTTCCAGCAGGTCGCCTGGTTTTAAAAACTCGGGCGGCTTGCGGGCAAACCCCACTCCGGGCGGCGTGCCGGTGGAAATAATGTCGCCGGCTTCCAGCGTCATGCCGAGTGAAAGCTCTGAAATTAGCCGCGGGATTTTGAAATACAAATAGCGGGTATTCGAGTCCTGCTTGGTTATGCCGTTGACGCGGGTGAGGACGCGCAGATTGTCGGGGTTGATTTCATCCGCAGTCACAATCCACGGCCCCATCGGGCAGGCGCCGTCCAGGCTTTTGCCCTTGAGCCATTGTCCGCCGTGGCGCCGCTGCAAGTCGCGCGCCGAAATATCATTCACCACCGTGTAGCCGAAGATGTATTCATACGCCTGGCTTTCAGGAATGTTTTTTCCATTTTTGCCGACGATGACGCCCAGCTCTACCTCCCAATCGATTTCCGCCGACACTTGTGCATCGTATGGAATCGTCTCGTAAGGGCCAGTCACTGCAGTCGGGGTTTTGCTGAAAAACACCGGGTGCGCCGGTAATTCCTGCCCGCTCTGGCGGATGGCTTCGCCTTCGGCGTAATGCTCGAGATAATTCCAGCCCACGCAAAACACGTTCTTGCGCGGGCGCGGAATCGGCGCGAGCAACTTGAGTTCGGCCAGCGGCAAATCTTCTGCCGGCGTTTGCAGCAATTTGCGCACTGCGTTAAGGCCGGCTTGGCCCGATGCAATCAGCGAAACCAGGTCGCAAGCGTCCACAGGCAGTTGTTCGCCCAACCACTTGGCCTGAGTGGTGATATCCAACACGCGCTCGCCGCGCAATACGCCGACCCGCGCCTCGCCGTCACGGAAGAAAGTCAGGAAGCGCACTGCGCTTCCTGACGACGATGATACGCCACGATCACTTCTTGTTGGGTTGCGGCGTCATTCTCAGATAGGGGCGAAGCTCCTTCCAGCCTCTGGGAAATTTCGCCTTGAGCACCGCCGGGTCGGTGAGCGAAGGCACAATCACGCAATCCTCGCCGTTCTTCCAGTTGACCGGCGTGGCCATGCTGTAGTTGTCGGTCAGCTGCAGCGAGTCGATCACCCGCAGGATTTCGTCGAAATTGCGGCCGGTGCTCGCCGGGTAGGTGATGGTGGCGCGGATCTTCTTGTTTGGATCGATGATGAACACCGAGCGCACCGTAAGCGTGTCGTTGGCATTCGGATGAATCATGTCGTAAAGGTCCGACACCTTGCGGTCGGCGTCGCCGAGAATCGGGAAGTTGACCCTGGTGTGCTGGGTTTCGTTGATGTCGTTGATCCATTTGAGGTGCGAATCCACCGGATCGACACTCACTGCAATCACTTTCGCGTTGCGTTTTTCAAACTCGGCCTTGATTTTGGCCGTGGCGCCGAGCTCGGTGGTGCATACCGGAGTAAAATCCCTGGGGTGGGAGAACAGCACCGCCCATTTGCCTTCAATTCATTGGTGAAAATGTACCGTGCCCTCGGTGGATTCCTGCGTGAAATCCGGGGCGATATCGCCTAGTCTGAGTGCAATGATGAGCTCCTCCTGGAAAACTTAATCTAAGGTTCCGAAGGCTTTGCAGCCTTTCTATAAGAGGAAATATAGCAGGCGGCACGCTGCTATCAAAGTAACGCTTTGCGCTATGATTAGAAGTGATGGTTCTATGCGGCCTTGAACGCATTCCCGGCGCGGGGCGCGGAGGAGAATGATGGACAGGAAGATTGCGGTGGTGACCGGCGCCAACCGCGGCATCGGCTTCGAAATTTGCCGCCAGCTGGCGCGGAAAGAAATCACGGTGGTGCTTACTAGCCGCGATGAAGTAAAGGGCCGGATGGCGGTTGCGCAACTGCGCAGCGAGGGGCTGGAAGCCGAGTTCCATCAGCTTGAGGTGACCGATGGCCCGGGCATTCGGCGCCTGACTCATTATCTCGAGCGCAAATACGGCGCCGCCGATATCCTAGTGAACAACGCCGGCATCATGATTGACCCCAAAGGCTCAAACCTCTTGGACGCGGAATTGAAAGTCGTCCGGCAAACCCTGGAAATCAATGTCTACGGGCCGCTGTTGCTCTGCCAAGCACTGATTCCACTGATGAGGCGGAAGAATTATGGACGCATCGTCAATCTCTCGAGCGGGCTCGGGCAATTGAGCGAGATGGGCGCCGGCACGCCGGCTTACCGCTTGTCGAAAGTCGCTTTGAATGCGGTCACCCGCATGCTGGCCGCCGAGCTTAAAGGCACCAATATTCTCGTCAACTCGATGTGCCCGGGCTGGGTCAGAACCGAAATGGGCGGGTCGAAAGCGCCACGCGAGGCGGAACAAGGGGCGGACACGGCGGTCTGGCTCGCCACGCTTCCCCACGGCAGCGCGTCCGGCGGTTTTTATCGCGACAGAAAAACCATTCCCTGGTGACGACCTCATCCACCAGCAAGCCGATGCTTGATCGTGATTGGCTGGTCTCGCGGCTGGCCAAGGCGCTTGATCTGCCTCAAGAGCAGGGAAGGCCGGAGCAGGCTGTTATCGAACCCGAACAGGCGATTGCGGCCGCGGTGCTGGTGCCGCTGATCAGGCGCGATGTGGGACTCAACGTGCTGTTTACCCGGCGCACGACGCATCTTGCCGACCATGCCGGGCAAATCAGTTTTCCCGGCGGCCGCGTAGAATCCGCCGATGTGAGCAGAAAAGAGACGGCGCTTCGCGAGGCGGAGGAGGAAATTGGCCTGCCGCGGGACAAAGTGGATGTTTTGGGCGTATTGCCGGATTACTTTGTGGTCACCGGTTTCCGCATCACGCCGGTGGTGGGCTGGATTGAAGCGCCATTTCCGGTGCGGCTTGACAGTTTTGAAGTGGCGGACGTTTTCGAAGTGCCACTCGAATTTTTTCTTGATCCCGCCAATCATCAAATTCACAGCACGATTTACAAAGGCGAACCCAGGCAATACTACTCCATGCCCTATGCAGGGCACTACATCTGGGGCGCCACCGCCGGAATACTGTTGAATCTTTGCCAGGCGCTGCGTGATTGAGTGGCTGCTCAGAATCTTTAACGCCTTGGTCAGTGTGGCCATCGATCCCTGGTGCGTGTCGGCCTGGTGCAGCACTTCGCCTTCAACGCGCAGCTTTTTCATTTTCACCAATTGTTGCGCGGTGGGGTATTCGAGAAATCTTTCAACAACTGGCGATGCGCTCGCAAGCTGTGGCAATATAGAAGCCGAAACTTAAGCAGCGGGACAACAATGCCTATTAAACGCAAAGACCAGGAAATCTCGATGCTGCGCCAGGAAATCGAGATGCTGATGGGTGAGCGGCAGAATCTGCTTCGGGTGACCGGCGCCGCCGCGGTGTTCGTGGCCAACATGGACAGCAAGAGCCTGCCGGAGGAAACCTACGAGGCGGCAGAGCAGTTGGCGGAAGGATTGAACGCGCTTCGCGAGGATACGCTGCGCGACGCGCTGGAATTAGTAAAAGCGCGAGCGGGGCCGGCCGCAGTCAAGAAGTAGACGGGTAACGGGAGATAAGGTGGACGCCCAGATTGCAAAGCCCAAAGTGGGCCTAATTCTGACCGGAGGCGGCGCCCGCGCCGCTTACCAGGTGGGCGTGCTGAGGGCGATTTCCAACCTGCTGCCAAAAAACGCAGCCAATCCTTTTCCCATCATTTGCGGCTCCTCCGCCGGCGCCATCAACGCCGCGGCGCTGGCGATCAATGCCGGTAATTTCCGCGCCGGCATCGGACGCCTGGTGGCGGTCTGGCGCAATTTTCACGCGCACCAAGTCTATCGTTCTGACCCGGTTGGAGTAATGAATTCCGGCGCGCGCTGGCTGGCGGCGCTGATGGTAGGCGGCTTGGGCAAACACAACCCGACCTCGCTGCTCGACAACAGCCCGCTCGCAGAACTGCTAAGACACAAACTCGAATTCAAAGGCATCCAGGAGAGCATTGACCGCGGCGCACTGTACGCTTTGAGCATCACCGCTTCAGGCTATGCATCCGGCGAGTCGGTGACGTTTTACCAGGCGGTGCCGACCATGTCGCCGTGGCGGCGCGCGCGTCGCTTGGGCATTCCCACGCAAATCGGCCTCGAGCATCTGCTGGCATCCTCGGCGATTCCCTTCATGTTTTCCGCGGTGAAAATCAACCGTGAATACTTCGGCGACGGCTCGATGCGGCAGGTCGCACCCATCAGCCCCGCCTTGCATCTCGGCGCCGAACGAGTGCTGGTGGTGGGAGTAACGCAGGCCGAGCAGCCGAATCGGGTCAAGGGCGGGGATTATCCTTCGCTCGCCGAAATTGCTGGCCATGCGCTGAACAGCATTTTTCTCGATGGCCTGGAAGTGGATTTGGAGCGGCTGCAGCGCATCAACAAGACCATCCAGCTGGTTCCCTCCCATGCGCTCGAGAAAAGCGGACTTTCTTTGCGTCACGTAGACGTGCTGGTGATTTCGCCGAGCGAATCGATCGAAAGCATCGCGCAGAAGCATGTGCGTGCGTTGCCGCGCAGCATCCGCTTCCTGCTGCATGGAGTCGGCGCGACCCGCCGCAGTGGCGCGAACCTGTTGAGTTATCTGCTGTTCGAAAAGCCGTTTTGCCGCGAGCTGATTGATCTGGGCTACAAGGACGCAATGGGCCGCAAGCAGGAAATCCTGGAGTTTCTGAGGGAGGCTGCGACGGCGGTCAATGTCTGAGAAGTTATTTAACTGGCTTAAGACCTGCAGCACCGACTGGCGGGTGGCGGTGATGGCTTGGGTCACCCGCTCACGCTTTTCTCGTCGCTCTCTATTTTTTCAAATTTCGCTCCCCAAACCCGGTAGAGCTCTTCAGTGGTCTTGGTCGCGGGATCGGGAATCACCCGGGCCAGATCCTTGATGAGCAGCACTCTGCCCCAGCCCGTGATAGTGTTGCCGAGCTGCTTGTTTTTCTGGTAATGCGCGTAATCCACCATCAGCTGCAGCTCGCCCAGGTTTTTTAGCAACTCGAATGAAGCGATGCGAACGCTGCGATTTTCTTCAATCACTTGTCCGCGCCAGGTGTGGTAGAGGAAGCCGCTGAGCGCCACTACCAGGCTGATGATGGCTACCAGATTGGAGTGGAACTGTTGCGAAACGGTTTGCGGTTTTTCGCCCATTATGGCTTCGCGGGTTGGTTTGCGGTATATTCAGGTACAGGTTTTATTGTTCTAAACTATAGTGGAAACAGGTAGCGCGTCAAGACAGCGCAAACGCAGATGAACAAACCGCCACTAGGCGCCTCAACCGATGCCGCCGCGAACACCGGCGCGGCCGCCTGCGCCTAATTTTTCCCAATTTTCAACATTTACGCGAAGTCTTGCCATGAGCCGAGCATTCGTCAAGGAACAGGATGACAAACCGGCAATCGACGAGTTGCCGGAACGGCCGCAAAGCCCGCATCCGAATTACGTGACGCCCAAAGGCCGCGCCTTGTTGCAGGCGCGCTGCCAGGAATTGCTGCAACAGCGCGCGATGCTCGCCGCGGATAGCGAGGACTCGCTGGCGGCGCAGCAGCTTATGCAAGTCGAGCGCGATTTGCGCTATTTCCAGGCGCGGCTCGAGCGCGCCATCGTGGTGGACCCGGCGGCGCAGCCCGCGGACGAGGTGCATTTCGGCGCCGTGGTGAGCTTGCTGGACCAGCACGGGAAAAAGCACGAGTTTGCCATCCTCGGCGAGGACGAGGCGGACGCCGCCAAGGGCCGGATAAGCTGGGTGTCACCGCTGGCCCACGCGATGATAGGCTTACGGGTCGGAGATAACGTGGTGTGGAAGCGCCCTGTGGGCGACCTAGAGCTGGAAATCACCGCCATCCGTTACCCGCACGGCTGAAATGAGTCTGATTGCTCTGATTGCCGCGCTTTTAATCGAGCAATTCCGTCCGCTGGGTCCGCGCAACCGCTTTTACGCTTGGTTTGCCCGCTACGCCAATTTTCTGGAGCGTCATTTCAATGCCGGCGCCAGCCAACATGGCATGATTGCCTGGCTGCTGGCGCTGCTGCCACCCCTATTGGCGGCTGGCGTGGTCTATTATTTTCTGCAACGGATTCATCCCGTTCTGGGTTGGCTGTGGAATATCGGGGTGCTGTATCTCACCATGGGCTTCCGCCAGTTCAGCCATACCTTTACCCTGATTCACCAGGCGCTGCGCGCCGGCGATTTGGAAAAGGCGCGCGAGCTGCTCGGCCAATGGCGCGGCAGCAGCGCCGCCGAGTTTCCCATCAACGAAATCGTACGGGTGGTGATCGAGGAGGGGCTCGTCTGCTCGCATCGTTACGTGTTCGGCGTGATTTTCTGGTTTGCGCTGTTGCCAGGCCCCTTGGGAGCGGTCTTGTACCGCTTCGCCGCCAGCCTCAGCCAGAAATGGGAGAGTCGTGAAGACCGGGAGTTCGCCACGTTCGGCCGCTTTGCCGAGCGCGCTTTTGAGTTCATTGACTGGCTGCCGCTGCGGCTCACCGCGGTGAGCTTTGCCATCGTCGGCGATTTTGAAGACGCGGTGTACTGCTGGCGCGCGCAGGCATTCACCTGGCTCAAGCCGCAACTCGGCATCCTCCTTGCCAGCGGCGCCGGCGCCATCGGCGTGCGGCTTGGCGAGGCGCTGCACCAGTATGGCGATCTGTACCATCGTCCGGAACTGGGCGTCGGCGATGAAGCCGACGTGGAGCACTTGGAGAGCACCATCAGCCTGGTGTGGCGCGCGCTGCTGCTATGGCTGCTAGTGCTCTTGATGCTCAATTTTGCCAGCTGGGTCGGCGGCTAAGGAACTTTTGCCGCTACCGATTGGTGGTCTTCCTTCAGACGGGAAACGGGGGAGCTACTTGAACTTGTAATATTGCTGATTAAGATACGCCGCGATGTGCTCTTCCTCTTCCGGAAACAGCCCGGCGTTGGTGTTGGCGTTGCAGACACTTACGCGCGCGAGCAACTGCTGCGGCGTTTTGACGATGCGGTTGGAACGGTTGTAAAGCTTGGCGTCGCCGCCGAACATCGCGGCATGGCAGGCGCTGCAGGATTTTTCATGGAGACTTTTGCCGATTTTCGGATCGGCATTCGGGAAAAGGTCGGCGGCGGCCGGAAAAACCGCAAGCAGTGCCAGCAGGATGAGCCCGTGTTTCATGACGAGATTCGCTTAGCCGGAGCTGCTAGCCGCCTGCAGTCTTGCAATACGGGTCGCGGCAGGCGGGTGCGAATCGTAAAATGCCGAATGCAGCGGATCAGGCGTGAGCGTGGAGGCGTTGTCCTTGTAGAGCTTCACCAGCGCCCGCACCAGAACGGGAGCGGAAGAATACCGCACTGCATATTGGTCGGCCTCGAATTCGTGCAGGCGCGAATACCGGGCTAGCAGCGGCTGCAGCAGGAAGGTGAAAATCGGCGTAATCATAAAAAACAGCAGGAGCGCCATGGCAGTGGAAGGCGTGGCAACGTTGAGCCCCGCGTAAAACCATGTTTTGTCCATCAGCACGCCCAGGAGCCACAGGAAGGCGAGGCTTACCGCGAACGTCCATAACATGCGCTTGATGACATGATGGCGCCTGTAATGGCCGAGCTCGTGCGCCAACACCGCTTCGATTTCCGGGGGCTCGAGGCGCGCGAGCAGGGTGTCGAAAAACACGATGCGCTTGGCTGTGCCGAAACCGGTGAAGTAGGCGTTGCCGTGGTTGCTGCGCTTGGAGCCGTCCATCACGAACAGGCCCTGCGACTTGAAGCCGCACTTTTCCAGCAGGCGCTCGACCCGTCTTTTCAATTCCGGGTCTTCCATCGGCGAGAATTTGTTGAAGAGCGGGGCAATGTAGTTGGGATAAATTGCCAGCACCAGAATGTTGAAGGCGACCCAGGTGAGCCATACGTAGAGCCACCAGTACTCGCCCATTTTCGCCATCAGCCACAGCACGCAGAACAAGAGCGGAATGCCGAACGCGGCGGCGAGCAGCGCTTGTTTTAGCAAATCCATTACAAACAGTGCGGGCGTCATCTGGTTGAAGCCGAAGCGCGCCTCGATTACAAAAGTGCGATAAATGTTGAGTGGAGTTTCCACCACGCCGACGATGATGGCGACGCTCACGATGAGCGCCATACCGAAAACGAGTCCGTCGCCGAACAGGCTGGCCCAAAGCCCGCTCAATACCTGCAGTCCGCCGCCCAGGGTGAGGACCAGCAGCAACACCGCGTCGAGAACCGCGTGTGCCATGTGCAGCCGCGCTTTGGCGCTGCTGTAATCCGCCGCTTTCTGGTGCGCCGGCAGGTTGATTTGCGCGGCGAATTCCGCCGGCACGCGCTCGCGGTTGGCCTGGATATGACGAATATGCCGCGACGCCAGCCACAGCCGGGTGGCGGTGGTGGCAAGCAGTGCAGCCAGGAACACGACGGTAAAAGTGTGCATGCCTTTTCGGCTCAGGTGATGGAAGTCAAGAGCCTCTAACTTGATGAAACGTGTGACGCATCTTTATGGCCGGCAACGCAAACTCGTTAGTGTTAGAAGCTCTCAGGATATGACACAATAAGCACTCTCGAGTTGCGAAACATATTATGCCACAAGACGACAATCACCTCATCTGGATTGACCTGGAAATGAGCGGGCTCAATCCGGACATCGACAGAGTCCTCGAGGTCGCGCTGGTGGTCACCGATTCCAATCTCAACACCGTGGCGGAGGCGCCGGTGCTGGTGGTGCGCCAGCCGGATGCAGTGCTGGACTCGATGGACGACTGGAACAAATCCACCCATGCCAAATCCGGTCTGATTGACAAGGTCAAGGCGTCGAATCTTTCGGAAGCCGATGTCGAAGCGCAGATGATTGCGTTTTTGAGCCAGTATGTGCCTGCCAAGGGTTCGCCCATGTGCGGCAATTCGATATGTCAGGACCGGCGCTTTCTGGCGCGGTACATGCCGCAACTGGAAGCGTATTTTCACTATCGCAACCTCGACGTCAGCACACTCAAGGAGCTGATGAAGCGCTGGAAGCCGGAGCTTGCAGTAGGCTTGACCAAGCACGGCAAGCACGAAGCGCTGGCGGACATTTGCGAATCCATCGAGGAAATGAAATATTACCGCGAGCATTTCATAAAGCTTTAAACTCTATTGAACCGCGGAGACGCTGAGTCACAGAGGAAAAAAGTCTTGCCGGACTGGATTCTTTAGCTTTTTCCTTACTTTTGCGCTAAAACATCTCTGCGCCTCTGCGGTAAGAATAAATGGAACAAGATCAAAATCCGCACCGCCGCAGCGGCATCACATTCCTGATTATCGCCTGGACGCTGGTTTTCGGACTGGTATTTTGGTATTTCAACGGCTGGGAACGGCGCCAGTACAATCCCAATCCACAAGTTCTGCTGCAGAAGCAAAGCGACGAGCTGGTGTTGAAGCGCAATCGCGAAGGACACTATGTGGCGGAGGGAGAAATCAACGGTGCCCGGGTTACTTTTCTGCTCGACACCGGGGCAACTCAGGTCGCACTTCCGGCGCAGTTCGCGCGTCGGCTTGATTTAAAGCGCGGCCAGGACATTGTACTCAACACCGCCAACGGCAGGGTGATCGGCTACGAAACGCGGCTGCAAAGTGTGCGTGTCGGGCCGATTGAAATGCGTGACGTCAGCGCCGTGGCGACAGAAGGCATGGAGGGCGAAACTGTGCTGCTTGGCATGAATTTTCTCAAGCGTCTGGAATTCACTCAGCGTGAGGACCGCCTGATTCTGAGGCAGCCCAAAACTACGCCGGGGAGTTAAATCGCAGGAGGACGGGGTGCCGGAAAACGCAGTGATTGGCCTGGGCGGAGAAGCGCAAGGCATGGTGAGCCGCCTGCGCTCGGCCAGCCTTGCCGTGGCGGCCTGGGATGCGGGCGCCCATTTTGAACCCGGCATTAAAACCTTTGCGACTTTGCCTGAGCTCATGCAAGCGGTCGCAATGCCGCGAACGATTTGGCTCGCGCCAGTCGTGGATTCCCGGCTTACCCTTGCGCTGCTTCAGCCTCTGCTTGGCTCGGGCGATATCATAGTAGACTGTGGACCCGCGCATTACCGGGCGGCTCAAGACCGGGCTCGGATGCTTGCCGGGAAGGGGATATTTCTCGTCGATGCGGGAATGGCAGGCGGCAATGAAGAGCACGGTTATGCGCTGACGCTGGGCGGCGAAGCGCAAGCAATAGAACAAATCAAGCCTGAACTTGAAGCAATTGCCCGCGGGCGCTGGCTGCACTGCGGTCCCAGTGGTTCGGGTTATTTCGTGAGGCAGATGCAAAACCTGATGCAGGTGGGAATGGCGCAAACTTGGACCAGCGGCCTTGCGACGCTGAAAAAAAACGAAGCAATCAGCGTTGATTTACAGGCGATGGCGCAAATCTGGCAGGGTAGCGGTTCGCTTTACGGCGGCGCGCAGGGGCTCGCCTTGGAATTTTTGAACGATGCGAACGTGCCGGCGCGGATTGCAACAGGCAATCCTCAAGAACTCGCGGTGTTGCGACAGGAATTGACCCCGGCGCTCAATCTCGCGCTTGCGGTGCACTACGCCGGGCAAGGCATGAGCTTGTTCCAGCGTCAAATCGCGGCCATGCTGAGTGGAATCCCGCCGCGCGGCTAGGGCGGTTTTCCACCAACTACTTGAGATTGATTTCGCCGTCGAACCTGACGTCAAGCTTGAGCTCGCCAATCCGCAAGTTCATGCTGGCCGGAAAGCTTTCCTTGCCGGAGATTTTTCCCTGCGTGATCGCCTTGGTGACCGCCTGCTCGATTTCGTGCTGCGAGCGGACGCCGACCGTTTTCAGGAATTTGCGGATGCTTAGGTTAAAAACTTCTTCGTTCATGATGTCCTCCTTTGAATCAATCTCCTATTGCTTATTTCCCCTCACCCTGACCTTCCCGCCGCGTTCACGGGGAGAGGGCGGGGGTGAGGACTTAGTGGCCTCTTTAAAGTAGTTGATAAGCCCGTTGGTCGAAGAGTCGTGCGAATCGGTTTTGCCGCTCATAAAAAGCTCGCGGAGGATTTTTTTCGCCAGCGTCTTCCCCAGCTCCACCCCCCACTGGTCGAAGGGGTTCACGTTCCAGATTACGCTTTCGACAAATACCTTGTGCTCGTAGAGCGCAATCAGCGCGCCCAGGGTTTTCGGATCGAGTTTCCTGAACAGAATCGAGTTACTGGGCTGATTGCCGGGGAACGCTTTATGCCGTGCGGGTTCGCCATCCACTTCGCTTTCCGTTTGTCCTTGCATCAACCCTTCGCTCTGCGCAAAAAAGTTCGCGAGTAACAGCGCATGATGTTCGGCAAACGTGTGCTGCGCCTCGCACGCGGCGAGAAAGTCCATCGGCACGAAGCGCGTGCCCTGAGCGATAAGCTGGTAGAAGGAGTGCTGGCCATTGGTGCCGGCCTCTCCCCAGATGATCGGCGCGGTGGCATAGTTTACGGCCTCGCCGTCGCGGGTCACGCGCTTGCCGTTGCTTTCCATTTCCAGTTGCTGCAAATAAGCCGGCAGGTAGCGCAAAAGCTGGTCGTAAGGCAGCACCGCATGGGTTTCGGCACCGAAGAAATTAGTGTACCAGATGGAAAGCAGGCCGAGTATTACCGGCATGTTTTTCTCCAACGGCGCATCGATGAAATGCTCATCCATCTGATACGCGCCACCGAGGAGTTCGCTGAAATTGTCCATGCCGATGCTGATGGCGATGGAAAGCCCGACCGCGGACCACAGCGAATAGCGGCCGCCCACCCAGTCCCAGAATTCGAAAACGTGATTTGCCAGAATGCCGAATTCTTTCGCTGCATCCGGGTTGGCGGAAACAGCGGCGAAATGCTTGGTGACGGCTTCTTCAGGGAGCTTGTCAAGCAGCCACTTGCGCGCGGAGCGCGCATTGGCGAGCGTCTCTGCAGTGGTGAAGGTTTTGGAGACAACCAGGAACAGCGTGGTTTCCGGGTTAAGCCCGCGCAGTGCATCGGCAAGATCGCTGCCATCCACGTTCGAGACGAAGTGCAGGCGCAAATGCGGGCTGGCATAGGGCTTGAGCGCTTTCGTCACCATCAGCGGACCGAGGTGCGAGCCGCCGATGCCGAGATTTACTACGTCGGTAAAAGCTTTGTGGGTGTGTCCCCTAGTGGTGCCGCTGCGCACCGCGTCGGAAAAGCGGCGCATGTGTTCGAGGCTCTTTTCCACTTGCGGCATGAGGTCACGGCCGTCCACCTGGATGTCGCGCCCTGATCGATTGCGCAGCGCCATGTGCAGCGCGGCGCGGTTTTCGGTGTTGTTGATTTTTTCCCCGCTTAGTATTTTTTTGATCCAGCGCTTGAGTTCAGCCTGCTTGGCTAGCGCGATGAGCAGGCGCAGCGTTTCTTTGTTGATGCGGTTTTTCGAATAGTCGAGCAGAATGTCATTAAATTGCAGCGAAAATTGGTCGAAACGGCGCGGGTCTGCGGCAAACAATTCACGCAGGTGCCGTTTGGCGAGGGTCTTATGATGCGCTTTCAGGGCTTTCCAGGCGGGAGATCGGGTGAGCGCGGGCATGTTATTGGCGCCGGTAAGAAAATGAGTGCTCCGGATGAAACCGGTTACCGCGTCATTTTACGTGCTTTGGATGTTTTACCCAACAGGCTGATGCGCAAAAATAAAAAACCCCCGGTATTGCCGGGGGTTTGAAGGCTTAAGGAAGTATTGTCTAAAAGGACCGGAAATTAAGCCGCTTTCTTTTTGCTGGCATTCACTGCTTGCGTCGTGGCAGCAGCAACGCTGGCTTCGGTCAGTTCCGCAACTTGCTTGGCAGCCTTGGAAATAGTGTCATAAGCGGAGTTGGCGGCGGCCATCGCGGATTTCACCGCGGCAACCGCGACATCGGAACCGGCGGGGGCGGTTTTCACAGCCTTGTCCAGAGCAGCAACGACGATCTTGTTGAAATCGGCGACGCGTGCTTCCACCAGCTTGGTGATTTCAGCCTGGGTTTGGCTCGCTACTTCATAGACGCTGCGCGAGTAGGCCAGCGCTTTTTCAAAGCCGGGTTCAACAACCGTGGACTGCAGGGCAATTACTTCCTGCGCATCTTTGGCGTCCAGCAGCGCCTTGGCGTACTTGGTGCCTTCGGCCAGCGCGGCTTTGGCGGTGGTAAGCTGCAGGTCGATCAGGTGCCCGGCGCCTTCCAGCGCAACGGTGGTCAAACCAACTGCGGTTTCCAGGTTGGCCTTCTTGGCCGCAACGAATTGCTCAGGTACGTTAAACATGAATTTCTCCTAAAGTATAAAGTTTCAAAGCTTTTGCAATGGCACCTCCGTATGGCTAATGCTGCACTGCAATAATTAACCATTGTACTGATTTAATTGAATGTGTCAACACTTTATTTAAAAAAATTTTGCTGTGCATCATAAATAATGGTGGTTTTAATGTATATATCAATATTTATCAATGAGTTATAACTTTGAAAATGTGTTCAGAGCGCTGGCAAATGCTCTGGCCAGCCTGTTACACCCCAAGATGCTGGCGCTGGTGTTATGGCCGGTACTTTTGGCCTTGGTCATCTGGGGCGGGCTCGTCTTCTGGTTCTGGCACGACTGGGTCAACAGCGCGAGCGCATTTCTCGCCTCAACTTCAGTGGATAGTTTCCTGCTGCGTTTCGAAATCCACGGACTCGCTGCCTATCTGGCGGTGATTTTGGCTTTGCTGCTGCTCTTTCCTTGCATTCTGATTACCGCGCTGCTGGTGGCCTTCAGTCATCGCCATGCCCATCATGGTGAAGCATGTGACGGCACACGACTTTCCCGAGCTGGAAAGGAAGGCAGGCGGGACGGCGATGGGCAGTATTATGGAATGCGCTGGTGGCGGTGGTGGTGTTTGTAGTGCTGTGGCTGGTGACCTTGCCGCTGTGGGTTTTCGGTTTACCGGCAGTGGTGCTGCCGATCCTGCTCGCAGCGTATTTAAACCAGCGGCTGTTCCGCTACGATGCGCTTGCCGAACACGCAAGCCGCGATGAATTCGAGCAGATTCTGGAACGCTCCAGTGGCCGGCTTTATGTTCTAGGGGCGATATTGGGACTAACCCAGTTTGTGCCGGTGGTAAATCTGCTTTCGCCGATTTACATTGGCCTTTGCTTTACCCATTTCTGTCTGGAAGAGCTAAAGCAGCTTAGGGCCGGTCAGGTAGTTTAGTGAGCAATCACTTCGTTTGTTTGCTTCAAGAATTCTTCCGCCAGACGGCTATCAAGTTTAACCAGAGATTGATGGGCTTCCTCCAAGCCTTTTTTATTTGCGCGGCGGCGTAGGCAAGGCCGAACGGGTGCCCGGCGTTGACATCATCAGAACGCTTGCGCGCCCCATGGTTTTTCGCAAACTCTTTTTTTATATTCGCTCGTATACCGCGGCGATGCCCTGGCCGCCGCCGATGCACATGGTCACCAGGCCGTAACGCCCGCTGGTGCGGTGCAGCTCGTACATGGCCTTGATGGTGAGAATGCAGCCGGTCGCGCCAATCGGATGTCCGAGGGCAATCGCGCCGCCATTGGGGTTTACTTTCTGCGGGTGCATGCCGAGTTCCTTGGAAACTCCCATCGCCTGCGCGGCAAACGCTTCATTGGATTCGATCACGTCCATCTGCTCGAGCTTGAGCCCGGATTTTTCCAGCACTTTCTTTACCGCTGGCACCGGGCCGATGCCCATGATTTTCGGGTCCACGCCGGAATGCGCGTAAGCTAGGAGCCGCAGCATCGGCTTCAGG
Organism: Burkholderiales bacterium; assembly: GCA_035543335.1. NCBI lineage: Bacteria > Pseudomonadati > Pseudomonadota > Betaproteobacteria > Burkholderiales > Burkholderiales bacterium. Next base: position 19,429 of record DASZZH010000026.1, on the reverse strand, counting down.
CCTTTTTTCTCCGCGGCCTTTCTTTCCATCAACACCACCGCTGCGGCGGCGTCGTTGATGCCGGAGGCGTTGCCCGCGGTCACCGTGCCGTCTTTCTGGAACGCTGCTCTGAGTTTGGCCATACCTTCAACGCTCGCATCTTCACGGATATGCTCGTCGCTGACGAAAAAGATCGGACCTTTTTTGGATTTGATTTCGATGGGCAGGATTTGGTCCTTGAAATAGCCTTTGGCGCGCGCGGCTGCTGCACGCTTGTGGCTTTCCACTGCGAACGCATCCTGTTCTTCACGCGAAAGTTTGCAGCGCGCCGCGACGTTTTCGGCGGTGATGCCCATGTGAATGGTGTCGAACGGGTCGGTGAGCGCGCCCACCATCATGTCCACCACGCCGCCGTCGTTCATGCGCTGGCCCCAGCGCATGTTGGGCAGCAGATAGCCGCCGCGGCTCATGCTTTCGACGCCGCCCGCAACCGCCGTGTCGATGTCGCCGAGCAGAATATGCTGTGAAGCGCTGACAATCGCCTGCAGGCCGCTGCCGCACAGGCGGTTTAAGGTGAGAGCCGGGGTTTCCTGCGGCAGCCCGCCCTTGATGCAGGCAACGCGCGCGAGATACATATCTTTTGCTTCGCTGTGAATTACATTGCCGAATACGCAATGGCCGACTTCCTTGGGGTCAACCTTGGCGCGGCTTACCGCTTCCTTCACCACTCGCGCTGCCAGTTCGCTGGGCGCAAAATCCTTGAGACTGCCGCCATAATCACCGATTGCCGTACGCACGCCGCTCAACACCACCACTTCACGCGAATTGCTCATCCCATCACCCATTAAAATTTATTTAAAAACAATATCTCACATTAATTAAAAAAAATGATGCGCCGCACAATGCCAGTTTACCCTGACAACTTGCACCTGTCGAGGCGCTTTGCCATCAGCCTTAGGGCAGGTTAATGCGCTCCTGCCTCTGGTAGAGGCGGTAACGCTCGTTGTGGTCACCAGGACGGCTGCCTTCCCAGATTTTTTCCCAACCCGGACTGACCGAGGGAGTCTCTTGCGATCTGCTTTGAATCAACAGCAAGTCGCAGTCGGCGGTACCGGAAAGTTCCATGCGCTGGGTAAGGATGCCGGTGTAATACTCAAGCATGGAACGCTGCGGCTCACCCAATCCGCGGCTGGATATGCACAGGAATTTCGCCGGCAGCGACTGCTGCAGCGAAGCCATCATCCAGCGGTAGTTCTTGCTTACATCCAGCCAGGGTAGCCACAAGGTCATCGCCAGCATCCACACCATGGTGATGCCGCCGGCCCAGTTGATGACAGCGCGGCGGTTGGAGCGCCCGATGCGGCTGATCAACGCCAGCCATCCAAGGGTAAACGCAACCGCGATTAAAAAATGGAAAAGATTAAACGGCAGGTTGTATCCCGGCAGATACTCGTTAAGCCGGATGGCGATGCCGGCGGGGGAACCTGTCATCAACGCCAGCCAGCCCAGCCATAAACCGAGCGTGAGCAAGCCGAAAGTCATGATGCCGAACCAGTCGAGCGCGTTGGCCGCGCTGCGCTGCAGAGTTCCCAGTGCGGGCGTGGCGAGCAGCACAATCGGCAAAAGCAGTGGCAGCGCATCCAGATCGTGAGTGTCGGTATCGAGGCTTAGCGCGGCATACAGCACGACCAACAGCACCAGCGGCAATTGAATTTCCGCATGGTTAAAAATTTTGCGCCGCCTGTGCCACAAGGCCCACAGTGCGAGCGGCAGCGCTGGCCAGGCAAACCACGGCAGGGTTTTCAGAAAATACCAAGCCGAAGCTTCCTTACCGGTCGGAGCCAGACCAATTAGGCGTCCCAAGTCCTGAACCCACAGCCACTGGTGGTAAAGCTCCGGAGAGCGCTGGTAGAGGGCATAAGGCCAGATAATCAGCCACGGCGCGCTTGCAATTGCCGTGATGAAAATGGTCAAGGCATAACGGCGGTCGCGCCATTCACGAAACAGCAGCGGCAACAGCAGGCAAGTGAGCGCCATCACCATCGGCGCAAGCGTTCCGCGGCACATGAAGCCGAGACCCACGCCGGTTCCGGTAATCAACCCCGCCCGCAGCGGGCGTTCGCGATTTAAGGCCAGGCCGTAGAGGCAGAGCGCAAAACCGGCGAGCAGGCCAATATCGGAAACGAGCTGGTGCGCACGCACCAGCAGACCCAGACAGCCCAGCAAAAGCAACGCGCTCATCGTGCCTTGGCCGCGCCCATAGAGCGCGCGCGCGGCGAGACCGATGCAAACGAGCGTCGCCGCCATGTAAAAACCGCTGGCGAGCCGCACTGCATCGTGCAGCGGCAAAAACGGGGAGAAAAGCCGGCCGAAGAAAGCGGCGCTCAAATAAAAAAACGGTGGTTTTTCCATGTAAGGCTCGCCAGCCAATGTGGGCACCACCCAATCGCCGTGATTAAGGATGTGAAACACCAGCCCAAAGCTGTGCGCCTCGTCGGGCTTCCACGGCTCATGGCCGATCAATCCGGGAAGAATCCAGGCCAGGCAAAGCAGGCAGGTGGCGGTGATATGCGAGAGCTTTATCGCGGGAGCGCGTTCCGTTTGAAAAAGATTGTCGGAAAAATACATCATCAGGCCAATTCCCGGTGGTAGAGGCGCTCGAGGATATGCAGCGGCGAGCGGCCGTCATCCTGCATCGCGGCGACCGGCAGATAAAAAGTTTGCTCCAGCAAATACTGGCCGGAAAGCGCCGCGTGCAGCACCCGGTCGCTGAACATCACCCAGCTCGAGCCCGGCGGGAAGCTGAACGTGAGCTTGTCCGCGTTTTGCTGGTAGCACTCGTCGAGTTTCGCCCGGTCGTGCAGTTGCAGCATGACGTGATCGTAGGGGCTGCGCCGGCCCTTGGTGAGGTGAAGATGCTCCAGGAGCCAGGCGGAGCCGGGCAGGGGCAGTGAAATCTGCGGCACATACTTTGGCGCGAAACGCTCGAACGGTTCGCCGATGTTCCATACCCGCGGTTCGCCGTCGGGGTTGATGTTGGTGAACACCCGTAGAATTCTTTTGCCCCGGTTGGGACGCGAAGCAAAGGCGTCCACATGCAGCCGCGAATCGTCCTTGCGCCGGGAAAGCGTGCGGCTCTCCACCTGCATCGGCCGGTAGCTGGCGAGCGCTTGCTCGAGACGCGCCGAATAACCCGGCAGCAGGGATTCGATGAGCATGCGCGCTTGCTTGGCAAAGCGCCCAATCATCGCGGCGAGCTCTGCGCGGTCATTGCCCGCCAGGCCCGTGCCTTGCATTGTGTGGTTGCGGCAATCGTAGCTGATGTTCTTGGCTTTGCCGTCCGAGCAAGCGGGCGAAAGAAAGCGCCGTTCGTTTTGTTCAAGAGTAAAAGCCAGCCTGGGGGAAAACAGCACTTTGCCTGCTTCAACCGCCCGGGCAGTTTGCATCGCGGCATCGCCCGCGAGCGTAAAGCGCCATTCGCGGTTATTCAGCACTTCAATAATCTCGCTTTGCGCCAGCATGTCGTTCCTTAGTGTGAGCGCGTTACGCCGTCATTCTACGATTTTCAGAGCCTGGCCGCGCAGCGGTTCCCCGGAAGGGTATTGTGCATTAAGCAGGCGCAGATGGTTTTCGGCGTTTTTTCCCAGCGGCGAATTTTTTGCAAGCCCCGCATAAGTGAGCCCGTCTCCGGCGCTGATGATTTTGATTTTGAGCGGCTTGGCGAGCCTGCGCTCGGCATCGGTGATGGCGTGAAAGCTTGAGGCGGTGGCGTTGAAGTTTTCCTGATAACGCTCGAAGGCGGATTTGGAAGCCGCGCCGCCGACAATCAGGAAGGCGTGGTTATTGAAATAAATGACCGTGACCCTGACCGGCTTGTCCTGGCTGGAAAGCGTCGCCGCGGCGGCGGGGAAGCCGTTGAGGGTGAGTGACTGGATTTCCACTCCGAAGGTAAGCCGCAGAAGTTTACGCAGGTAATCGGCGGGCGTGCCTTCCGGTTTGTTTTCGCCCAGACGCAAATCGACGCTTGCATCATTGCTCGGACTTTGCGCCTGCACCCGGTCGGGCAGGTTATGAATGCGCCAGCCCTCCGGAAATTTCAACGCCAGTCCCAATTCGCCGTGGTAAAAATTGCCGTTGCGGACGATGCCTTGTTGCGGACTGTCGCCGAAAATCATGCCGTCAATGTGCTTGAGAAACGCGTCGCGGTTTTCCACGGCATCAGGCCTGGTTACGCTTTGGGCCTCGGCCACCACCTGCTGCAAGCGCGTGTCGCTGTCCGGATGCGTGGCAAACAGCCCGTGGTAAGCGCGCGGCTCGCGGTCTTCCTGCTTGGCGACCTCGGCGTCGAATAATTCCTGGTTTTTCAGCACGCCGATCACTTTCACCATCGCTTGCGGATCGTAACCGGCGCGGCCCAGGTATTCGGCGCCCAGGCGGTCCGCCTCCAATTCATGCTCGCGCCCGTAGCCGGAGAGCAGGGCGTTGCCGAGCAAATTGGTGAGGTTGCTGCCCACCGCGCTGCGCATCCCCGGCAGGAACACCGAGACGATTTGCACGCCGACATTGGCGGCGGTCGCCGCGCTGATTTGCTGCACGCTGTGACGCGCCGTGACGTGGCCGGTTTCGTGGCCGAGCACGGCGCCCAGTTCCGCTTCGGAATTAAGATAGGCCACAATGCCGCGGGTAATATAAATGTAGCCGCCGGGCAGGGCGAAGGCGTTGACTTCGGTGGAATCAAGAACGGTGAAATGGTAGCTCAGATTAGGCCGATGGCTGTTGTGCGCGAGCTTCTGGCCGACTTGATTGACGTAGTCCTGCAGCGCCGGCACGTCATAAACGCGGTACTGCTTCCTGACATCGGCATCGGCGCTGCGGCCGGTGCTGATTTCCTGCGCTTCCGTCATCACTACGAAATTCGGGTTGCCGGTAACTGGGTTGGTCGCGCAGCTGGCGAGGCCAAGTATCAGGGGGATAAGGCTAAAACTGAACACGGATAATTGCTTCATGCGAGTATTCTAGCCGCTGACTGAAACGGAATAAAGTCTGGTCGCGCGTGGCGGGAGCAAACCGTTTTGTATAAACAAAAGGCAGCCGCAGCTACCTTCAATTTAACACGCGTGACAATTAAGACACGGTTTTTTTGCGGCTGTATTTTTGGCGGAATTTTTCGATGCGACCTGCGGTGTCCACGATTTTCTGCTTGCCGGTGTAGAACGGATGGCACACCGAGCATACCTCGATATGCAGCGCCCGGCCCAGCGTGGAGCGGGTCTTGAACTTGTTGCCGCAACTGCAGGTTACGGCGATTTCGTCGTATTTCGGATGGATGTCCGGTTTCATGGTGATGTCTCTGGAGGAACCTCCGCGGTTCCCGGTTTTGCGAAAGGCGGCAATTATGCGTCAAATCACATGCTGTTGCAAGCCGGATCAGGCAACCGTGGGACAGGCTACCGGAAAGCGGGAGCGAATTAAATTAAACTCAACCCCGTTTCATGGAGTCGAAGAAGTCCGCGTTATTCTTGGTCCCTCGCAGCTTCTCCAACAGGAATTCGGTTGCTTCCAGATCGTCCATCGGGTAGAGGAGCTTGCGCAGTACCCAGATTTTCTGCAGCACCTCGGGCTTGATGAGCAACTCCTCCTTGCGGGTGCCGGAGCGGTTGACGTTGATCGCCGGATAGGTGCGCTTCTCGTGCATGCGCCGGTCGAGGTGGATTTCCATGTTGCCGGTGCCCTTGAATTCTTCGTAAATCACGTCGTCCATTCGCGAGCCGGTATCGATCAGCGCGGTGGCGATAATGGTAAGCGAGCCGCCTTCCTCGATATTGCGCGCCGCGCCGAAGAAGCGTTTGGGCCGCTGCAGGGCGTTGGCGTCCACGCCGCCGGTCAGCACCTTGCCGGAAGCCGGCACCACGGTGTTGTAGGCGCGCGCGAGGCGCGTTATCGAATCCAGCAGGATCACCACGTCCTTTTTGTGCTCGATCAGGCGCTTCGCCTTTTCCAGTACCATCTCCGCCACCTGCACGTGGCGGGTGGCCGGCTCATCGAAAGTGGATGACACCACTTCGCCCTTGACCGATCTTTGCATTTCCGTCACTTCCTCCGGCCGCTCGTCAATCAACAACACGATCAGCACGACCTCGGGAAAATTCGCCGCGATCGAGTGCGCAATGTGCTGGAGCATCACGGTCTTGCCGGCCTTGGGCGGCGATACGATCAGCCCGCGCTGGCCCTTGCCGATCGGCGCAATCATGTCGATGACCCGCCCCGTGATATTTTCCTCGGCCTTGATGTCGCGCTCCAAGACGAAGTGTTCGGTGGGGAAGAGCGGCGTCAGGTTTTCAAACAGGATTTTGTGCTTGGAATTTTCCGGCGGCTCAAGATTGACTTTGTCCACCTTGACCAGCGCGAAATAGCGCTCGCCGTCCTTGGGCGTGCGGATTTCCCCTTCGATCGAATCCCCGGTGTGCAGGTTGAAGCGCCGGATCTGTGAGGGGCTCACATAAATGTCGTCAGGCCCGGCGAGATAAGACGTATCGGGCGAGCGCAGGAAGCCGAAGCCGTCGGGCAGCACTTCCAGCGTGCCTTCGCCAAAGATGCTTTCGCCCTTGCGCGCCTGGTTCTTGAGCAGGGCGAAAATCAGCTCCTGCTTGCGCAGGCGGTTGGCGCCGTCGATTTCATTGGTGATGGCCATGTCGACGAGTTCGGTGACATGGCGGGTTTTCAGGTCGGATAAATGCATAGTGGAGAATGCTCGATGAGAGTGAAAACGAGAGAACCGGGAAATTAAAGGGGTGCGGAACGGGACCTGTGCCCGCAACTGCTTGATGTGTTGCCAGTACTTATTATAGCGGGCTTCAACAGGTTATTGTCAATAAGAGTAACGACTTTAAATATTGCTGTCAATAAAAGCCGTCAACTGCGATTTCGACAGCGCGCCTACTTTGGTGGCTTCGATGTTGCCGTTCTTGAACAACATCAGGGTAGGAATGCCGCGGATGCCGTATTTCGGGGGCGTGGCTTGGTTGTCGTCAATGTTGAGCTTGGCAATCTTGAGGCGTCCGGCATATTCCTGCGCCACTTCGTCGAGTACCGGCGCAATTATCTTGCACGGACCGCACCATTCCGCCCAGTAATCCACCAGTACCGGCACGGGGGCCTGCAGCACCTCGGCTTCAAAGGTCTCGTCGGTGACGTGACATATATGACTGCTCATGAAATCCTCACGTTAGGGGAATTCGGCTGCGGAAGAGGGTGGTGAAACGTTGCTTGCGGTATTATATGCTAGCGAAAATCCACCGATTTGGGAAGCTGCATTGTTCATCGTCAAAATCCTGTTCAGCGTCGCGCTGTTGCTGGCGGCCTCCGAACTGGCCAAGCGCTCGACTTTCCTCGGCGCGATTGTGATCGCCCTGCCGCTCACTTCCATGCTGGCCATGACGTGGCTGTATCTTGACACTCGCGATGCGGACAAGGTGGCGGCGTTCGCCAGGGACATATTCTTCCTGGTGCCGCCTTCGCTGTTGTTTTTCCTGCCTTTCCTGCTCCAGCCGAAGAGCCACTGGCCGTTCTGGCTCAATTTCGGCGCGGGCTTTGCGCTGATGGCTGCGGCAATGCTGGGCTACCGATTTCTGGTAAAATAATTACATTAGTTTAGCCGTTTACCGCAAAAGGACGGTGGGAATGACTTACGTTGTAACCGAGAGCTGCATCAAATGCAAGTACACCGACTGCGTCGACGTCTGCCCGGTGGACTGCTTCCACGAAGGACCGAATTTCCTAGTGATCGATCCCGCTGAATGTATTGACTGCACCCTGTGCGTCGCGGAATGCCCGGTGGAGGCGATTTTCGCCGAGGATGACGTGCCGGAGAACCAGAAACATTTTACCCCGCTCAATGCCGAGCTTTCCAAGATTTGGAAAGTCATCATAGAGAAGAAACCCGCCCCTCCCGACGCCGACGAGTGGACCAAGGTCAAGGACAAGTTGAAGCTCCTGGAGCGTTAAGCCGACCGTTTAAGAAGTTTCATCCCGGACCGCCCGCAGTTGACCGACACGGGCTGCACGTGCCGAAATGTCGCGGCGCTTCCGGAACAATATGTGCCGCGACAGCCAATGAGCACAGCCTTGGAATTTCCCTTCCTGCCCCGCGCCTCACTCATCCAGACCGCTGAGCGGGGCGCCACCTTAATCACACCCAACCGCAGGCTGGCTCGGGCAATCAAGCGCGAATTCGACGCCGGGCAGATCAAGCGCGGCCGTTCGGTCTGGCCCGCGGCCGATATCCTCCCTTACAGCGCATTCCTAGAACGGTCATGGTCGGAGCTTGCGCGCATTGAGCGCGGCGCAACGCTGCTTTCCGCGGAACAGGAAACTGCGCTGTGGGAGCGGGTGATCGCCGACTCGCCGCAGGGAGAGATCCTGCTCAATCCCGCCGCCACTGCGAGCCAGGCGCGCGAGGCTTGGTCCATCCGGCACGCTTTCCGCATTGAATTCGCGCGCTACGCCGCCGCCCTCGATGAGGACAGCGCGGTTTTCCGCCGCTGGGCGGAGCGCTATGGAAAAATCTGCGCCGAAAAAAACTGGCTTGATAGCGCGCGGCTGGCCGATGCAATCGCCGCTTCCGGTACGGTTCTCAAGCCGCGCAAAATCGTGCTCTACGGCTTTGACCAGCTTTCACCCCAGCAGCGGACGTTTTTCGAAGCGCTGGCTGCGGCGGGCGGCAGCGTAAGCGAAGCGGGACCGGAAGCGAACGCTGCGCCCGCTGTGCGCACAGGCTTCCCAGATGCCGAGGCCGAGCTGTATGCCGTCGCGTCGCAGATAAAACAGACGCTTGCGGAGCGACTGAATACGCGCATCGGCGTCGTCGTTCCCGATCTCTCGGCGCGCCGCGCGGACCTCGTGCGCATCTTCGACGACGTGCTGCAGCCGGCACGCGTGGTGTCCGCATCGCGCGAGCGCGCACGGCCGTACAATGTTTCATTGGGATTGGCGCTCACCGATTATCCGTTGGTGGCGAGCGCGCTGCGCATCCTTGAGCTGGCGCGCGGCGAGCTGGCGCTGGATGACATGGGTTCGTTGCTGAGAAGTCCCTTCCTCGCGGCGGCGGAGCAGGAGTTCACCCTCCGCGCGCTGCTTGATGCGAGCCTGCGCCGGAGCGGGCGGCTTACCGTCACGCTCAAAATGCTCGCGCGCGAAGCGCACGGCGCCAACACGCCGCAACTCGCCGCGCGGCTCGCCGCATGGATAGAGCGGGCCGGCGGCGCGAGGAAGACGAAACAGCCGCCCTCCGCGTGGAGCGCCGTCTTCCAGCAACTGCTCGCGGGTCTGGGCTGGCCAGGCGAGCGCACGCTGGATTCCGAAGAGTATCAAACCTTTGGCAAGTGGCGCGAAATCGTGTCGAAGCTCTCCGCGCTCGATCTCATCGCGCCGCGCCTCGGTTATGACGAAGCGCTTAAGAATCTGAAGCGGCTGGCCGGCGACGCGCCGTTCCAGCCCGAATCTCCGGAAGTGCCGGTGCAGGTGCTGGGCGTGCTGGAAGCAAACGCTTTGGAGTTTGATCTCTTGTTCGTCACCGGCTTGACCGACGAAACATGGCCGGAACCGCCTCACCCCAATCCCTTCCTGCCGCTCGCAGTGCAGCGCAAGCTTAACGTGCCGCACGCCGGCGCTGACTGGCAGCTTGAGTTCGCGCGCCGCGCGACCGGTGCGTGGCGCGCTTGCGCGAAAGACGTCCGCTTCAGCTATCCGCTGCGCGACGGCGACCGCGAACTCAGGCCGAGTCCCCTGTTGCGCGAAGTGCCGGAAGCGCAACCGACGCCGGCGGATGCCGCGCTCTACCGCCGCGCCATCTTCGCCGCGCGCGCGGTCGAGATGCTCGCTGATTTCAAAGCGCCGCGGCTGCCCGCCGGCATTGAGGTTCGCGGCGGCGCGGAATTCTTCAAGAACCAGGCGGCGTGCCCGTTCCGTGCATTCGCGCTGCACCGCCTCGGCGCAACGGGTGTGGAAGCGGGACACGCCGGGTTGGATGCCCGCGACCGCGGCCTGCTGATGCACCGCGCCGCGGAAAATCTTTGGAAGGAACTGAAAAACAGCAAGCAGTTGGCCGGCGCCAGCGAGGAAGAATTGAAAGCGGCGGTCGGGCGCGCGGCGGCGGATGCGCTGGACAGCATGCGCAAGAAGCGCCCCGATGTCATGACTCAGGCTTTCACCGCGCTTGAGCAGGAACGCGTTGCGGTGCTGCTGCTGCGCTTGCTTGAGCTGGAAAAGAATCGTGCGCCGTTCGAGCTGCTCGCGCGCGAGAAACCGCAACGGGTGACGGTCGCCGGTGTCGAAGTGTCCACCCGGCCCGACCGCATGGACCGGCTCGCCGACGGCAGCCGCGTCATTCTCGACTACAAAACGGGCAGGAAAGCTGGGGTCGGCAACTGGCTCGGCGAGCGGCCCGACGAGCCGCAATTACCGCTCTACGCGGTGAGCGCCGGGCGCGACGACGTCGCGGCGGTGGCTTTCGTGCAGCTGCACGCGCAGGACGTGCTGTTCAAGGGGCTGTCGCGCGAGGAAGAACTGCTGCCGGGCGTTCACACCATCGCCGCAACCAAAACCGCCGCAAAGGAATGCGCTGGCTGGGCGGAACTGTTCGAAGATTGGCGCGTCATGCTGGAAAATCTCGCCCGCGAATATCTCGACGGCCGTGCAGACGTTTCGCCCAAGGATTATCCAAAAACCTGCCGGGACTGCGACTTGGGTACCTTTTGCCGGGTAAAAGAAATCAAGGATCGCGGCCCGGTGACAGAGCCTGTCCTGAGCTCAGTCGAAGGAGAGGAGGAAGACGATGACTGAAACCCGCGCCGCAGCTGACGCCCGCGCTCGTGAGCGCGCGCTCGACGTCGCGCGCTCCTTCATCGTGCAGGCGCCGGCGGGCTCGGGCAAGACCGAGCTGCTGATTCAGCGCTATCTCGCGCTGCTCGCGCGCGTGGACGCGCCCGAAGAAATCGTCGCCATCACTTTCACGCGCAAGGCCGCAAGCGAAATGCGCAACCGCGTGCTCGCTGCTCTGGCCTCCGCTGATAGCGCCGCGCCGCCCGATAAGCCCCACGAGCAAATCACGCGCGAACTCGCCAAGGCGGTCGCTGCGCGCGATGCTAAGGCGCGCTGGGCGCTTGCGCATAATCCTGGGCGGCTGCGCATCCAGACCATAGATGCGCTGTGTGCGTGGCTCACGCGCCACCTGCCGGTGCTATCCGGTTTCGGCGCGCAGCCCGCAATCCTGGAAAAAGCCGACGAACTCCACCTTGAAGCCGCGCAGCGCACGCTCGCCGGGCTCGACGCGAGGGAGGAGTGGTCGGATTTGGTGGCACGCGTCCTGCGTCATCTCGACAACGACGTGGATAAGGCGCGGGAATTGATCGCCACCATGCTCGCGCGCCGCGACCAATGGCTGCGCCATGTTGCGGACAAAACTTCGCCGCGCCTCACGTGCTCGACATTGGAAACCGCGCTTGCCGACGTGACTCGTGATGCGCTCGCAAGCCTCACGGCGCTCATGCCACAGGACGCGCGCGCAGAACTCGTCTCGCTCGCGGCTTACGCCGCGGAAAATCTCGCCGTCGCCGGCAAGACATCGTCGGTCACCGCATGCCGCGGCATGCAAGCGATTCCCGGAGCAGCGCTCGAAGATCTTCCCGCCTGGCGCGGATTGGCCGGGCTTTTGCTCACAGATAGCGGCGGGCTGCGCCAGCGCCTCACCGAGAACGAAGGCTTTCCCGCGCCCACCGCAGCCAAGGGCGCGGAGAAACAGCGGCGTGAGGACGCCAAGAAACGCTTTGAGACAATCATTGCAACGCTTTCCAATCACCGCACTTTCATCGAACGGCTCGATGAAACCCGCATCCTGCCGCCCGCCGCCTACACCGACGCTCAATGGGAAGTCGTGGACGCGCTGGCTGCTCTGCTGCCGGTGGCGGTGGCGCAGCTCGAAGTGCTGTTCAAGGAACGCAGCGAAGTGGACTTCACGCAAGTGTCGCAGGCCGCGGTGCGCGCACTGGGCGAGCCTGATAATCCCACTGATCTTGCGCTGGCGCTCGACTGCCGCATCCGCCATATCCTGGTGGATGAATTTCAGGACACGTCTTTCAGCCAGTTCGAATTGCTCGAGCGCCTGACCGCGGGCTGGCAGACTGATGACGGCAGGACGCTTTTTGTCGTGGGCGATCCGATGCAATCCATCTACCGCTTTCGCGAGGCGGAGGTGGGGCTGTATCTGCGCGCGCGGCGCGAAGGCATCGGCGGCATCGCGCTCGAGCCGCTCACGCTCGCGCTCAACTTCCGCTCGCAGCAGGGCATTGTGGATTGGGTAAACAAGACTTTCAGCGCCGTGCTCCCCGACGAGGAAGACCTCGCGAGCGGCGCGGTGCCGTTCGCCGCTTCCGACGCCGTGCATCCTGCGGCGGGAGATGCGGTGACGCTGCATCCCCTGCTTGCAATGGAGCGCGAGGCGGAAGCGAAGCTCGTCACCAGTCTGGTGCAAGCCGCTCGCGCTGAAAATCCAGACCAGACCATTGCGATCCTGGTGAGAAGCCGCGCGCATCTCGTCAAAATCGCTCCGCGCTTGAAAGCAGCGGGGCTCAGGTTCCAGGCCATTGAAATCGAGCAGCTTGGCCACCGGCCGGTGGTGCAGGATTTGCTCGCGCTCACTCGCGCGCTTATTCATCCGGCGGATAGCATTGCCTGGCTTGCAGTGCTGCGCGCGCCGTGGTGCGGAATGACGCTCGCCGATTTGGATGCGCTCGCCGGCCACGATCATAACAAGACCATCTGGGATCTCATGAACGACGGTGTCGCCCAGTCGCGGCTATCCCAAGACGGCAGCAAGCGCATGGCGCGAGTGCGCGAAATACTCGGTGCGGCGCTTGCGCTGCGCAGGCGCGAGCCGCTTAGGCGCTGGATCGAAGGTGCTTGGCTCGCGCTGGGCGGTCCCGCTTGCGCTGAAGACGAAACGGATATTGAAGACGCGCAGGTGTTCCTCAAGCTCCTCGACGAGCTGGAAGAAGGTGGCGATTTGGCCGCGCTGGAAACGCTCGCCGAGCGTGTTGCTGCGCTCTACGCACTGCCTGATACGAAAGCGGATGCGCGGCTGCAGGTGATGACCATGCACAAGGCGAAAGGACTGGAGTTCGACACCGTGATCGTGCCGGGTCTGGGTTATGCTCCGCCGCGCAAGGAGCCGCGGCTGTTGATTTGGCTTGAGCGCCCGCGCACGCAATCGGCATCCGACCTGCTGCTCGCGCCGATCAAGGAAGCGAGCGAGCAAACCGACGAGATTTACCGTTACCTCGACCGGCTGGACGACGTGAAGGAAGCGCACGAAGACGCGCGGCTCATCTACGTCGCAGCGACGCGCGCCAAATCGCGGCTGCATCTCATCGGGCAGGTGGATGGCAATGGAAAAAGTCTCAAACCCAAATCGAGATCGCTGCTCGAACGCCTGTGGCCCGTGGTTAGTAGCGAGTTTGAGAAAGCGGCGCAGTCACACGATGACTCCCTCTCCCTCGATATTAATTCCCTCCCCCTCAGGGGGCATGATAAAAATAGCTCCCTCTCCCTCGGGGACAATAAAAATAACTCCCTCTCCCTCAGCGGGGACAATAAAAATGACCCCCTCCCCCTCAGGGGGAGGGTTGGGGTGGGGGTGGTTCAAGAACTGAATCCAGAGATTGATCAGCCTGCAATTCGCCGCCTCGTCTCCGGCTGGCAGCCGCCCGCGCCGCCGGAAGGTCTTGCCTGGAAGCCGCGCGCGGAAATTCCCTACGAAGCGAAGAGCCCGCATGACGAAGTCGAGTTCTCATGGGCTTCCGAGACGGCGAAGCACGCGGGAACGATCGTGCACCGCTGGCTGCAGGCCATCGGCGAAGAGCAAAAGCAGAACTGGGACCGCAGCCGCATCGAGGCTTTGCGCCCCTCGTTCAAGGCAGAGCTTTTAAGCGTGGGTGTTCCGCAAGAGGAAATCAACGCGGCAGTGGACCGGGTCGCCGCGGCGCTGGTGCAAACCCTCGAAGACAAGCGCGGGCGCTGGCTGCTTGGCAGCAAGCGCGAAGCCCACTGCGAGTGGCGGCTCACCGGATTGCTTGACGGCGAGTTGGTGGATGTCGCGATTGACCGGACTTTTGTTGACGAAAGCGGCGTGCGCTGGATTGTGGACTACAAGACCGGCACGCATGAAGGCGGCGACCTGGAAGAATTCCTTAACCGCGAGCAGGAGCGCTACCGGAAACAACTTGAGCAGTACGCCGCGCTCATGCGCATGCTCGATAGCCGCGAAATCAGACTGGGACTTTATTTCCCGCTGCTCAAAGGATGGCGGGAGTGGAAGCCAATAGGGATTGACTAATGTTCGCTTTTAAGCGAAAATAGTGTATGGAAGTCCGCCATTACCTGACGGAGTCGGGCCGAGATCTTTACCAGACATGGCTCGATGGTCTCAAGGATATGCGGGCACGGGTTGCCATTCAACGTCGGGTCGACCGATTAACTGTTGGTAATTATGGTGATCACAAGTTTTGCCGCGATGGGGTTTGGGAATTGCGGATTGATGTCGGTGCGGGTTATCGAGTGTATTACACTCAAGCAAGGCGGACCATCGCGCTTCTCTTGTGTGGTAGCGGCAAGCGCACAAGCCGATATCGACCGTGCCGTGAACTACTGGAGTGACTATCAACGGAGATTGCCATGAAGCGCAAGTCAAAAGTATTACCGTTTCGCAACCACGAGGAAGCGACAGTCGCGAGCTTTCGTGACGATCCGAAATTCGCCGCGGAGTATCTCAATGCCGTGCTTGAAGAAGGCGACCAAGACGAACTGTTGCTCGCCCTTCGTTACATGGCTAAAGCTTTCGGTGGCGTGTCTAAGCTGGCGGAGGAGGCGGAGCTTAATGCCACGTCGCTTTACCGAACACTTTCACCCCATGGTAATCCTGAACTTAAAAGTTTGACAGCGCTGTTGAAGGCAATGGGAATGCGGCTTGCGGTTGAGCCTGTGCGTGAACGCGGCGCGCGCCGGCCGTGAGCGTGCATTGCATTCCTTGGCCGTAAGTATTACCACAATGAACCGAGGTAATACTCAGGATCTTTTATGGCACATCAAGTCACAACCAAAGGTCAGGTCACCATCCCCAAGCGGGTGCGGGAATATCTCGGCATTCGTCCGGGCACCAGGGTCGAGTTCGATGTCAATGCCAAAGGGGACGTGCTGCTGCGCAAGGCGGGGCGGCAGTCGAAGCGCGTCCGCCCCCGCAGCCGCTTCGCCGCGATTCGCGGCGCCGCCACCGTGCGGCTGAGCACCGAGGAGATCCTCGCGCTCACGCGCGGCGAGGACTAGCGCTTGGTCCTCGTCGACACCAACGTTCTCCTGGACGTGGTGAGCCGCCATTCGCAGCGGGCGTCGCGCTTGCTGCCGAGCAACCAGCGCCTCGCGCGGGAATTCCTCGACCGGGAGCAGGAGCGCTACCGCGTCCAGCTTGGCCGCTATGCCGCGCTCATGCGAATGCTCGACGGCCGGCATTTTAGTTCCCTCCCCTTCAAGGGGAGGACAAGGGAGGGGATGGGATTCTATTCTCCGCTGCTCAAGGGGTGGCGGGAGTGGTCTCCAGATATGGCTTGATGCACTGGATGTTTGTTATATGGTATAGTATGCCATATGGCGAGCAAAGCCAGAAAAGCTACCCTGCTGTTACACGAGAAAGTTGTGCTGGCCAATGGCGCAGTCGTAGAGTTGGTGATCTGGCAACTACCGCGCGCGACACCCGACCGCCCGCACGGGCTGAAGTACCGACTATATTTCGGCCGAGGCGGCAAGTGTCTGGTGCGTTACGACAACGAGTCAGGAAAGGGCGACCACCGGCACGTTAAAGGCCGCGAGGAACCATATCGGTTTATCTCGATAGCCAAATTGCGGCGGGTTTTTGAAGCGGATATTCGGAAATATGGAGGCGAAGATGAAAAGGAAAATTGAAGTAACCGTAGGCAATCTTTCTGGTGCGCTGAATCGATTCGAGCGCACCTGGCGGCGCGCAGAGCAGGGGCGGAAGCAGCGCCCGGAGATTCGGTTGAGTTTCGAAGATTTGCCGACGCTCCTCAAAAATCTGACACCTGCGCGTTGGACGCTGCTCGAAGTGCTCAAGCGTAAAGGGCCGCTGTCCATCAATGAGCTTGCGCGGCGATTGGAGCGCAACTACAAGAACGTTCATACCGATGTGTCGCGCCTGATCGAGCTCGGTCTGATTGAACGCCGCGCTGATCGGCGGGTCGCGGTTGCATGGGATATCGTAACGGCGGAGATGAGATTGGCAGCGTGAACGCAGGGGAATTGGCGCTCGACATTCGGCTCTGACACCATCTTACGCAATTCTGGCGATTGAACGGACTTTTGTGGATGAAAACGGCGTGCGCTGGATCGTTGATTACAAAACCGGCCGAAGGCGGCGATCTGGAAGAATTCCTTAACCGCGAGCAGGAGCGTTACCGGAAACAACTTGAGCAGTACGCCAAGCTCATGCGCATGCTCGACAGCTGGCATTTTAGTTCCCTCCCCTTCAAGGGGAGGACAAGGTAGGGGATGGGGTTCTATTCTCCGCTGCTCAAAGGGTGGCGGGAGTGGTCGTTTTAGGTTGGTCATAGTCTTGACGCATGCGCCAAAAGTAGTTACAGTAATTACGTTAATTTCGTCACCCGATTACCATGCAAAAACTGTCTCGCAACGTCGAACTCAAAATTGTGCCAATCGGCAACTCGCGCGGCGTGCGACTGCCAAAAACAATTATCGATAAATACGCCATCAAAGATTCGGTTGTGCTCGAAGAGCGTCAGGAAGGGCTGCTTCTGCGCAGCAAAACGGACAAGCGGCTGTCATGGGAAGAAACCTTCAAGGAAATGGCGCACGAACACGAAGACTGGAGCGATCTTGACGTTACGCTCACCGATGGGCTCAATCAAGGAGACAAATGGTAAGCCGGAGCGTTGAACGCTACGGCATCTACCTCGCGGATCTTGATCCCGCACGCGGCGGCGAAATCGCAAAGACAAGGCCGGTAGTCGTCGTCAGCCTGAATGAAATGAACCAGCATCTCGAAACCGTCGTTGTCTGCCCTCTGACTACCAAACTTCATCCGCGCTGGCGAAGCCGCATTCAATGCATTTGCGCTGGCCGCAAGGCCGAGATTGCGGTTGATCAGATTCGCACGATTAGCAAGGAACGGCTTGGCAGGAGGCGCGACGCGCTTGAACCGGGCGCTGCCGCGCAACTGCGCCGATTGATAAGAGAAATGTATGGCGAATAACCGCACCGTCATGGAACTGCGACTGATTAAGACTAAACGTGAATATCAGGCTGCGCTGAAGGAAGTCGAAGCGCTTTGGGATGCACCCGAAGGCTCGAAGGATGCTGATCGCCTCGAAGTGCTCGTGCTTTTAATCGAAGCCTACGAAGCAAAGCACTATCCGATTCCTGCTCCCGAGCCGATAGACTTTCTACATCATGTAATGGAATCGCGGGGGCTCACGCGCAAAGACCTTGAAACCTACATCGGGTCACGTGCACGTGTGGCGGAAGTGCTGAATCGGGTACGACCGCTTTCGTTGGATATGGTCAGGCGGCTTTCGGCAGGATTGAAAATCCCAAGCGATGTGCTGATTCGGCGATACCCACTGGAGCGTGCTGCTTAGTCTCAAGTAAGGCTGCAATCGTAAGCAAAAGCGTCCGGCGTGCGCTGGGATAGTGGATTACAAAACCGGCCGAAGGCGGCGACCTGGAAGAATTCCTCGACCGCGAGCAGGAGCACTACCGGAAACAGCTTGAGCAATACGCCGCGCTCATGCGCGCGCTCGACAACCGGCATTTTAGTTCCCTCCCCTTCAAGGGGAGGACAAGGGAGGGGATGGGGTTCTATTCTCCACTGCTTAAAGGGTGGCGGGAGTGGGACAAGAAAAATCGACTCTAACCCCTTATGTTGATGAGGACCAGCCGTAACGCATGAAGCATGCGTAGGGTGTAGAGGCACAAAACCGATGGGAGGGCCTTGTTTTTTTGATCGCCCCCTTAATTCAATTCAGGCAATTCGGACGACCCCTTGGCCAGAAACGGTGGTCAAATCGTAACGGAACCCCCGCCATCCAGCTTTCCTTGCCGTACGACTCAGGGGCTTTCTCGGTAAGAACATATCCGGAAACTGCAAGTCGGCAGCAAGATAATAGATCGCAGACAATCGTTGTCGGATAAGGACAATGAACAGCGAGAAATAGATTCCAGCTTTCATCCGCGCATGCTGCGGGGCCCATGCCGCCCCTAATAGTTGTTTTGGTAGTTTCTCAATATTTTTGACTCGCGCTGCTTTAACTTGGGCAAGATAACCACAAAAATCACAGATTACATCGGCACATTTAAAATTATTTGGTAGACACTTCAGTGTTCCCTTGCGCTTACAGTGCGGACAGGCGCAGCGCTTCACAACAATCTCCTCTCCGAAGTCGCCTAGTTGCTGTTTTTTTGTCCGCATACACCCACCTTAGACAGCGTTACTGTTGCGAATTCAAATATTGAGAACGCTTTCAAAGCATCTACTTTTATATGTGCTTCGAAAGTATCTGGAGTGCACTGATAATTACCCACATATGGTGCCCCACGTTCTTCCGTAAGCGCTTCTCCGTTGCTGCCTTGTTTTTCTTGTGAGTAACTCCGATACGATCTGCATTTATTCTCGCCAGAGCGTCACCAGTTTGTTGGTCGTCTCCTGTTGGGCTGACGATCTTTTCAAATTTTTGCTTCAGTTGACCCATCGTAAGTTTTTCGATGGCCTGTCTCAGCAGAGTGGTCGGGCCAGTCTTTGTCATTACTTTGATTCGACCTGATTGTGAGAATACTCTGAAATAGAGTCGCGCTTTTTCTTCAAGCAACTTGCACGCTTCTTCAAATCCTCCAAACCAGTCTCCTTTTTCAAATTTCTCGTATGTTGGCGCAAGCCAATGTCTAACCTTACCGTGGAAATCCGCAAGATTTGGTAGCCCGATATTTATCGCCAAATCGTGTGGTGGTAAAAGTTCGACGACTCGGTTGACGGAATATAAATACAAACCTATTCGATTGTCCTGAAGAAACTGTATGACCAAGGGAGTAGGTTGTCTATCAGTGGCGAATACGATCCGTGTATCTTTGGTGCAAGATTTGCCATATTTGGTCCACGCAACGAGGAATTTTAATCGTGGATTACGACCAACTTGGACAAACATTGTTGTCTGCGCTCGTTTTGCAGAAAACGTCGGAATGGGCTGCACCCGGTTCGGTGGACACCCACCTAAGCTAATTGCATCTGGTTTTCGAACTCCATCGGGCTCACATATCCGAGCGTCGAATGCCGGCGCCGCGGGTTATAGAAGCGCTCAATATAATCAAATACGTCGGCCTT
>DASZZH010000024.1 GCA_035543335.1 Burkholderiales bacterium | reverse complement strand
CCTCACTTCGCCCCCGTACTTCTTCGCCAGCACCATGGTCATCGCCGCCGTCAGCGTCGTCTTGCCATGATCCACATGCCCAATCGTCCCCACGTTCACGTGCGGCTTGGTCCGCTCAAACTTGCCTTTTGACATGATGATGTCCTCTTATTTCTTAACGTCTTTGCCGGTAAATTTATTGATGATGGCCTCCGCAACCTGCTTCGGCGCTTCCACATAATGCTTGAATTCCATGGTGTAGGTGGCGCGTCCCTGGGTCAGCGAGCGCAAGGTGGTGGAATAACCAAACATTTCCGCCAGCGGCACCTCGGCCTTGATGACCATGATGCCGGCGACGTTTTCCTGACCCTGCACCATGCCGCGCCGCGAACTCAAATCGCCTATCACGTTGCCGACGAAATCGCCGGGGGTCTCCACTTCCACCGCCATCATCGGCTCGAGCAGCGTCGGACTGGCCTTGCGCATGCCGTCCTTAAAGGCGAATGAGGCCGCCATCTTGAACGCGTTTTCGTTGGAATCCACTTCGTGGTAGGAACCGTCAAACAGGGTGACTTTCACATCCACTACCGGAAAGCCGGCGAGCACGCCGTTGGGAAGCGTCTCGACCAGGCCCTTTTGCACCGCGGGGATATATTCGCGCGGCACCGCGCCGCCCTTGATGGCATCCACAAATTCATAGCCCTTGCCCGGGTTCGGCTCCACTTTCAGCCACACATGGCCGTATTGGCCGCGGCCGCCGGATTGCTTGATGAACTTGCCTTCGACGTCGTCCACCATTTTCTTGATGGTTTCGCGGTATGCGACCTGGGGCTTGCCCACGCTAGCTTCCACGCCGAACTCGCGCTTCATGCGGTCAACGATGATTTCGAGGTGCAGCTCGCCCATGCCGGAAATAATCGTTTGCCCGGATTCCTCATCGGTGCGCACGCGGAACGAGGGATCTTCCTGCGCCAGGCGATTGAGCGCGATGCCCATTTTCTCCTGGTCGGCCTTGGTCTTCGGTTCCACCGCCTGGGAAATCACCGGCTCGGGGAATACCATGCGCTCCAGCGTAATGACTTTCCCCGGGTCGCACAGCGTGTCGCCGGTGCTCGCTTCCCTGAGCCCCACTGCGGCGGCGATGTCGCCGGCGCGCACTTCCTTGATTTCATCGCGCTGGTTGGCGTGCATCTGCAATAGCCGTCCGATGCGTTCCTTCTTGCCCTTGATCGGGTTGTAAATGGTGTCGCCGGAGGTCACCACGCCGGAATAGACGCGGAAGAAAATCAACTGCCCGACATAGGGGTCGGTTGCAATCTTGAACGCCAGCCCCGAGAACGGCTCGTCGTCGGAAGCATGGCGCTCGCCGGGCTGGCCGTTTTCCAGCTCGCCTTTGATCGCAGGAATGTCCCCCGGCGCCGGCATATAGTCTATCACCGCGTCCAGCATTGCCTGCACGCCCTTGTTCTTGAAGGCGGAACCGCACAGCATGGGCACGATTTCGTTGTTGATGGTGCGTTGCCGCAGGCCTTTCCTGATTTCCTCCTCGGTAAGCTCCACTCCTTCGAGATACTTGTGCATCAGCTCTTCGGAAGCCTCGGCGGCGGACTCCACCATTTTCTCTCGCCAGTGCTTGCACTCCCCCAGCATATTGGCTGGGACATCGCGTATCTCGAATTTCATGCCTTGAGTGCTGTCGTCCCAGTAAATCGCCTTCATTTTCACCAGATCGACCACGCCTTCGAATTTTTCCTCGGCGCCAATCGGCAGTTGAATCAGAACCGGATTGGCTTTGAGGCGGGATTTCACCTGGTCGTAGACACGCATGTAGTTCGCGCCCTGGCGATCCATTTTGTTGACGAACGCCAGGCGTGGCACGCGGTATTTGTTAGCCTGGCGCCAGACGGTTTCGGTCTGCGGCTGCACCCCGCCCACCGCGCACAACACGGTGCAGGCGCCATCGAGGACGCGAAGTGAGCGCTCCACTTCTATGGTGAAATCCACGTGCCCCGGGGTGTCGATGATGTTAATGCGATGCTCGGGATGGTTGTGATCCATGCCCTTCCAAAAGCAGGTGGTGGCGGCGGAGGTAATGGTAATGCCGCGTTCGCGCTCCTGCTCCATCCAGTCCATGATGGTAGTACCGTCATGCACCTCGCCCAGCTTGTGGGAGACGCCGGTGTAAAACAGGATGCGCTCGGTGGTCGTGGTCTTGCCGGCATCAATATGCGCGGTGATGCCGATATTGCGATAGCGCTCGATGGGGGTTTTGCGTGTCACGGCTAAATTCATCCTAGAGGGTTACTGCGATTAGAAGCGATAATGCGAGAAGGCTTTATTGGCTTCCGCCATACGGTGCACTTCCTCGCGTTTCTTGATGGCACCGCCACGGCCTTCCGCCGCTTCAGCGAGTTCGCTCGCCAGCCGCGCACCCATGGATTTTTCGCCGCGGCCGCGCGCCGCGTCCCGCAGCCAGCGCATCGCCAGCGCGGTGCGCCGCACCGGGCGCACTTCCACCGGCACCTGGTAGTTGGCGCCACCGACGCGGCGACTTTTCACTTCCACCATCGGCCGCACATTGGAAATCGCTTGGCTGAACACTTCAATCGGGTCCTTGCCGGTCTTCTTCGCAATCTGTTCCAGCGCGCCGTAAATAATCCGCTCCGCGACCGATTTTTTGCCCCGCGTCATGAGCACATTGACAAACTTGGCCACATCCTGGTTGCTGTACTTGGGATCGGGCAGTATGTTGCGCTTGAGAATTTCTCTGCGTCGCGGCATGGTTTTAACTGTCTGGGCAGGATCTATATATAAGGTCTGAACGTCAGGTGGCCTTGGCCAGTTTGGCGCCGTATTTGGAGCGGCCCTGCTTGCGGTCCTTCACCCCGGCGGTATCCAGGCTGCCGCGCACCATATGGTAGCGCACGCCCGGCAGGTCTTTCACGCGGCCGCCGCGAATCAGCACCACCGAATGCTCCTGCAGGTTATGCCCTTCGCCGCCGATGTAGCTGATCACTTCATGGCCGTTGGTGAGCCGGACTTTCGCCACTTTACGCAGCGCCGAATTGGGCTTTTTCGGCGTGGTCGTATACACGCGTGTGCAAACGCCGCGCCGCTGCGGGCTGTTGCCCAGCGCCGGCACCTTGCTTTTTGGGCGCTGCGCCGTCCTCGGCTTGCGTACCAATTGGTTGATTGTCGGCATTTAACGTCCGTCTCTAAAAAATACGGACGGCGTTTGTCTAGCGCCGCCCGAAAAGACTGTGGATTTTATTGACTTAACAACAACCTGTCAAGCCGCGTGCTCCTCTCCTTGCGTGGTTGTCGCGCTTTCTGCACCCGCTGGTGCCTCAGTCGCGGCCCCCACCGCTTGCTTGCGGCGGGCGTTGTGATAGGCAAGCCCGGTGCCGGCGGGAATCAGGCGGCCGACAATCACGTTTTCCTTCAAACCGCGCAACTCGTCCTTCTTGCCCATGATCGCCGCTTCCGTCAGCACCCGCGTGGTCTCCTGGAAGGAGGCCGCGGAGATGAAGGAATCGGTCGAAAGCGAAGCCTTGGTGATGCCGAGCAGCATGTAATCGAAGACCGCGGGTTTCTTGCCTTCCGCCACCACCTTGTCGTTTTCTTCCAGCACTTCGGCGCGTTCCACTTGCTCGCCCGGAATGAAGTCAGTGTCGCCCGGATCCACGATATGCACGCGGCGCAGCATCTGTCGCACGATGACTTCGATGTGCTTGTCGTTGATCTTCACGCCTTGCAAGCGGTAGACGTCCTGCACTTCGTCGGTAATGTAGCGCGCCAGCGCTTCAACACCCAGCAAGCGCAGAATGTCGTGCGAGTCGGCAGGACCGTCCACGATAATCTCGCCCTTGTTCACCACTTGGCCGTCGTGCGCCATCACGTGCTTGTCCTTCGGTATCAGGTATTCGTGCGCGACGCCGTCGAGATCGGTGATCACCAGACGCTGCTTGCCCTTGGTGTCCTTGCCGAACGACACCGTACCGGTGACTTCCGCCAGAACGCCGGCATCTTTGGGCGAACGCGCTTCGAAGAGTTCGGCCACGCGCGGCAGACCGCCGGTGATGTCACGGGTCTTGGAGGTTTCCTGCGAAATGCGCGCCAGCACTTCGCCCACGCTCACCTGCTGCCCGTCTTTCACGGTAATGATCGAGCCGATTTGGAAGGTGATGTTGACCGGTAAATCGGTGCCGGCGATTTTCACGTCCTTGCCCTTTTCATCGAGCAGCTTCACTTGCGGGCGCAGGCCCTTGGCTTGCGACACACCACGGCGCTTCGGATCGATCACCACCAGCGTGGAAAGGCCGGTGACTTCGTCGATTTGCTTCGCCACCGTCACGCCTTCTTCGACGTTCTCGAAATGGATGCGACCGGAGTGTTCAGTGATGATGGGACGGGTGTGCGGATCCCAGGTGGCGAGCACCATTCCCGCCTTCACCTTGGTGCCGTCCTTAATCATGAGGGTCGCGCCATACGGTACTTTATGCCGTTCGCGTTCGCGGCCGTTGTCGTCCTGGATAAGCACCTCGCCGCTGCGCGAAATCGCCACTTGCTCGCCCTTGGCGTTGGTGACGTAGCGCATGATGGAGCTGAAGCGCACGGTGCCGTTGGATTTCGCATCCACCTGGCTCACCACCGCGGTACGCGAAGCCGCGCCGCCGATGTGGAAGGTGCGCATGGTCAATTGCGTGCCCGGCTCGCCGATGGATTGCGCGGCAATCACGCCCACCGCTTCGCCTACGTTAACCAGCTGGCCGCGGCCCAAATCACGCCCGTAACACTTCGCGCACAGGCCGTAGCGAGTCTCGCAAGTGAGCGGTGTGCGCACTTTCACTTCGTCTATACCCAGCGTTTCAATCAGCTCGAGCAAATCTTCGTCGAGCAGCGTGCCGGCATTGATTACGGCTTGCGTGGTTTCGGGATGCAGGATGTCGATTGCCGCCACGCGCCCGAGAATGCGCTCGCGCAGCGCCTCCACCACTTCGCCGCCTTCCACCAGCGCCTTCATCGACACGCCCTGCGTGGTTTTGCAGTCTTCTTCGATAACCACCAGGTCCTGGGTTACGTCCACCAGGCGACGCGTCAGGTAGCCCGAGTTTGCGGTTTTCAGGGCGGTATCAGCCAGGCCCTTGCGCGCGCCGTGGGTGGAAATGAAGTACTGCAATACGTTGAGACCCTCGCGGAAGTTCGCGGTAATCGGCGTCTCGATAATCGAGCCGTCTGGTTTGGCCATAAGCCCGCGCATGCCGGCGAGCTGGCGGATTTGCGCCGCCGAGCCGCGCGCGCCGGAGTCCGCCATCATGTAAATCGAATTGAACGATTCCTGGCTCAGCGAATTGCCCTTCTTGTCCTTCATCGGGCCCCAGGTGTTCTTCTTGGCGTCCCATTCCATTATCGGCTCGGTGCCAAGCTGCTCCATCATCGCTTTCGCCACCACGTCGCCGGCGCGGCCCCAGATGTCCACCACCTTGTTGTAGCGCTCGCCTTGTGTGACCAGGCCGGAAGTGTATTGCCCCTCGATTTCCTGCACTTCTTTTTCCGCAGCGGAAATGATCTCGTTCTTCTGCGGTGGCACCTGCATGTCGTCCACGCAAATCGAGATGCCCGCCTTGGTTGCCAGCGTGAAGCCGGAATACATCAGCTTGTCGGCGAAAATCACCGTTTCGCGTAAGCCGCAGCGGCGGAAGCTGGCGTTAATCAGCTTGGAGATTTCTTTCTTTTTCAACGGCTTATTAATGAGATCGAACGGCAGCCCTTTCGGCAGAATGTCGGATAGGAGCGCCCGCCCCACCGTCGTGTCATGGCGGGTGATTTTTTCCTTGAATTCGCCGTCGGCGTCTTTCTCGTATTCCTTGATGCGCACGCTGATTCGGGCGTTCAGTTCAACCTGGCGCGAATCATAAGCGCGCGACACTTCGGCGACATCGGCAAACTGCATGCCCTCGCCCCAAGCGTTGATTTTCTCGCGCGTGGCGTAATAAAGACCCAGCACGATGTCCTGTGACGGCACGATGATCGGCTCGCCGTTGGAAGGCGAGAGCACATTGTTGCTGGAAAGCATCAGCGTGCGCGCCTCCATCTGCGCCTCGAGTGACAAAGGCACATGCACCGCCATCTGGTCGCCGTCGAAGTCGGCGTTGAACGCCGCGCACACCAGCGGATGCAGCTGGATCGCCTTGCCCTCGATCAGCACCGGCTCGAACGCCTGTATCCCTAAGCGATGCAAAGTCGGCGCGCGGTTCAGCATCACCGGGTGCTCGCGGATGACTTCTTCGAGAATATCCCACACTTCCGGCACTTCGGCTTCTACCAGGCGTTTCGCTGCCTTGATGGTGGTGGAAAGCCCCAGCACTTCCAGCTTGTGGAAAATGAACGGTTTGAACAGCTCCAGCGCCATTTTCTTCGGCAGACCGCATTGATGCAGCTTCAATTGCGGGCCGACCACGATCACCGAGCGGCCGGAGTAATCCACGCGTTTTCCCAGCAGGTTCTGGCGGAAGCGGCCGCCCTTGCCCTTGATCATGTCGGCGAGCGATTTCAGCGCGCGCTTGTTGGCGCCGGTCATGGCCTTGCCGCGGCGGCCGTTGTCGAGCAGCGAATCCACCGCTTCCTGCAGCATGCGCTTTTCATTGCGCACGATAATTTCCGGCGCCTTAAGCTCCAACAGGCGCTTCAGGCGGTTGTTGCGGTTGATGACGCGGCGGTATAAATCGTTCAAATCAGAAGTGGCAAAACGTCCGCCATCGAGCGGCACCAGGGGGCGCAGCTCCGGCGGCAGCACCGGCAGCACTTCCATAACCATCCAGTCGGGCTTGATGCCCGACTGGTGGAACGCTTCCAGCACCTTGAGGCGCTTGGCGAGCTTCTTAATCTTGCTGTCGGAACCGGTCGCGGCCAATTCCTTGCGCAGGTTTTCAATTTCCAGATTCATATTCAGATTGCGCAGCAATGCGCGTATGCCTTCCGCGCCCATGCTCGCGGAAAACTCGTCGCCATATTCTTCGACCTTGGCGAGATAATCATCCTCGGAGAGCAGCTGGCAACGGGTAAGCGGCGTCATGCCGGGGTCGGTCACCACATAGGCTTCAAAATACAGCACGCGCTCGATGTCCCTGAGCGTCATGTCAAGCACCATGCCGAGGCGCGAAGGTAGCGACTTCAGGAACCAGATATGCGCAACCGGGCTTGCCAGCTCGATGTGCCCCATGCGTTCGCGGCGCACTTTGGACAGGGTCACTTCCACGCCGCATTTTTCGCAAATCACGCCGCGGTGCTTGAGGCGCTTGTACTTGCCGCACAAGCACTCGTAGTCCTTGACCGGGCCGAAAATCTTGGCGCAGAACAGGCCGTCGCGCTCCGGTTTGAAGGTGCGGTAATTGATGGTCTCCGGTTTTTTGACTTCGCCGTACGACCAGGATCGGATTTTTTCCGGCGACGCGAGGCCGATTTTGATCGCGTCAAACTCTTCTTCCTGAGTGACCTGCTTGAACAAATCCAGCAATGCTTTCATCTGCGACTCCTAAAATTTGGCGTCAGCTTCAATACTTCAAAACCTGTTAACCGGCACGGAGATCGAGAATCTTCAGAGTTGATGCCTTGTGCCTCTGTTGTGGTTAAGAGCGTTTAAATCAAAACCGATCCAGATCGATGTCGATCGCCAGCGAGCGGATTTCCTTCACCAGCACGTTGAACGACTCCGGCATGCCAGCGTCGATCTTGTGCTCGCCCTTGACAATGTTTTCATAGACCTTGGTGCGCCCGGACACATCGTCGGACTTGACGGTCAGCATTTCCTGCAGCGTGTACGCCGCGCCGTAGGCTTCGAGCGCCCACACTTCCATCTCGCCGAAGCGCTGGCCGCCGAACTGCGCTTTGCCGCCCAAAGGCTGCTGGGTGACCAGGCTGTACGGACCGGTGGAGCGCGCGTGCATCTTGTCGTCCACCAGATGATGCAGCTTCATCACGTGCATATAGCCCACGGTCACCGGACGGTCGAAGAGCTCGCCGGTGTGGCCGCTATAAAGCGCGATCTGTCCCGAGCGCGGCAGGCCCGCCAGCTCCAGCATGTTCTTGATTTCATCTTCGGTAGCGCCGTCAAACACCGGGGTCGAAAACGGCACGCCCTCCTTGAGATTGTCGGCAAGATTCATCACTTCCTCGTCGGACAGCGCCGCGATGTTCTCGCTTTTACCGCTCGAGTTGTAAATCAGGTTGAGCGCCTTGCGCAGGTCGGAAACCTTGGCGTGCGCTTTCAGCATCTCGCCGATTTTCTGCCCGAGGCCTTTTGCCGCCCAGCCCAAATGCGTTTCGAGAATCTGGCCGACGTTCATCCGCGAGGGCACGCCCAGGGGGTTCAATACGATGTCCATCGGCGTGCCGTCAGCCATGTACGGCATGTCTTCCACCGGCACGATCTTGGAAATCACGCCCTTGTTGCCGTGACGGCCGGCCACCTTGTCGCCGGGCTGCAGGCGGCGCTTGACCGCGAGATACACCTTCACCATCTTCTGCACACCGGGCGGCAACTCGTCGCCGCTGGTGAGTTTCTTCTTTTTTTCCTCATAGGCGGCATCGAATTCCTTGCGTTTCTGCGCGATGCTTTCCTTCAGCTGCTCAAGCTGGCGCGCCGCCTGTTCGTTGGCGAGACGAATGTCGAACCAGGAATGGCGCTCCACTTCGGCAAGATAAGACTTGGTGAGCTTGGTACCCTTGGAGAGTTTCTTCGGGCCGCCAGTGGCGGTCTTGCCAAACAGCAGCCGCTCGATCCGGCCGAAAGCGTCGTCTTCGACAATCCGCAACTGATCGGCCAAATCCTTCTTGTAGCGCTTGAGCTCATCGTCGACGATTTGCTGGGCGCGCTTGTCGCGTTCGATGCCTTCGCGGGTGAACACCTGCACGTCGATCACCGTGCCCGACATGCCGGACGGCACGCGCAGGCTGGTGTCTTTAACGTCGGACGCCTTCTCGCCAAAAATCGCGCGCAGCAGTTTTTCCTCGGGCGTGAGCTGCGTTTCGCCTTTCGGCGTCACTTTACCCACCAGCACATCGCCCGCCTCGACTTCGGCGCCGATGTAGACGATGCCCGATTCATCGAGGCGCGACAGCATCGTCTCCGAAAGATTGGAAATGTCGCGCGTGATTTCTTCCGACCCCAGCTTGGTATCGCGCGCCACGACCGACAATTCCTCGATGTGAATCGAAGTGAAGCGGTCGTTCGCCACCACTCTCTCGGAAATCAGAATCGAATCCTCGAAGTTGTAGCCGTTCCACGGCATGAAGGCGACCAGCAGGTTTTGCCCCAGCGCCAGCTCGCCGATGTCGGTGGATGCGCCGTCGGCAACCACGTCGCCGCGGGCAATCGCATCCCCCACCTTGACCACGGGGCGTTGATTGATATTGGTATTTTGGTTGGAGCGGGTGTATTTCACCAAATTATAAATATCCACTCCCACTTCACCGGCGCGGGTTTCGTTGTCGTTCACCCGCACCACGATGCGCGAGGCGTCCACATAATCCACGCCGCCGCCGCGGCGCGCCTGCACCGCAGTGCCGGAGTCCACCGCCACGGTGCGCTCGATGCCGGTGCCAACCAAGGGCTTCTCCGCGCGCAGACACGGCACCGCCTGGCGCTGCATGTTGGAACCCATCAAGGCGCGATTCGCGTCGTCGTGCTCAAGGAACGGTATCAATGACGCCGCCACCGACACGATTTGCGACGGCGCCACGTCCATGTACTGAATGCGGTCGGGCGTGGACATGGCGAACTCGTTATGATGGCGGCAGGATACCAGTTCGTCCACGAACTTGCTCTTTTTGTCGAGCGCGGCGTTCGCCTGCGCGATCACGTACTGCCCTTCCTCGATCGCTGACAGAAAATGAATCTCGTCGGTCACCTTGCCGTTGACCACCTTGCGGTACGGCGTCTCAAGGAAACCGTACTGGTTGGTGCGGGCGTACAGCGCCAGCGAATTGATAAGGCCGATGTTCGGGCCTTCCGGCGTTTCAATCGGGCACACGCGGCCGTAGTGCGTTGGATGCACGTCCCGCACTTCGAAGCCGGCGCGCTCGCGCGTGAGGCCGCCCGGCCCCAGGGCAGACACGCGCCGCTTGTGGGTGATTTCGGAAAGCGGGTTGGTCTGGTCCATGAACTGCGAGAGCTGGGAAGAGCCAAAGAACTCGCGGATTGCCGCGGACACTGGCTTGGCGTTGATCAAGTCGTGCGGCATCAGGTTTTCCGATTCCGCCTGCGACAGCCGCTCGCGCACCGCGCGTTCGACGCGCACCAGTCCCGCGCGGAACTGGTTTTCCGCGAGTTCCCCCACCGAGCGCACGCGGCGGTTGCCCAAGTGATCAATGTCATCGATTTCGCCGCGGCCGTTGCGCAGCTCCACCAGGATCCTGATGACATCCACGATGTCCTGGTTGGACAGCGTACTCGTGCCGCTGAGCTCGTTGCGCCCGACGCGGCGGTTGAATTTCATGCGCCCCACGGCCGAAAGGTCATAGCGCTCATCGGAAAAGAACAGGCCGTGGAACAGGGTTTTCACCGCTTCTACGGTCGGCGGTTCGCCGGGGCGCATCATGCGGTAAATCGCCACCTGCGCCGCGATTTGGTCGGCGCTTTCGTCCACGCGCAAGGTCTGCGAAATATAGGGGCCTTGATCGAGATCATTGATGTAAATGGTGGAGATTTTGCCGATCTGCGCTTCCTGCAATTTGTTGAGCAGGATTTCGGTGATTTCATCGTTGGCTTGCGCGACAATCTCGCCGCTTTCCTTGTCCACCACGTTGTGCGCCAGCACGCGCCCAGTCAGGAACTCCGGCGGCACGCTCATTTTCTGCAAGCCGGCCTGCTCCATTTCGCGCACATACTTGACCGTGATGCGCTTGTCCTTGGGCACAATCAGCTTGCCGCCCCTGGTGGTGATGTCGAAGCGCGCCACTTCGCCGCGCATGCGCTCGGGCACCAGTTCGAATTGAATTCCCTTCTTGCTGATGTGGAAAGTGTCGAACGCGAAGAATTCGGCCAGAATCTGCTCCGGCGTCATGCCGATGGCTTTCAATAGCGTCGTCACCGGCATCTTGCGCCGGCGGTCAACGCGGAAATACAGATAATCCTTGGGATCGAACTCGAAATCCAGCCACGAGCCGCGGTAGGGAATCACCCGCGCGGAGAACAGCAGTTTGCCGGAGGAGTGGGTCTTGCCGCGATCGTGCTCGAAGAACACGCCGGGCGAACGGTGCAGCTGCGATACGATGACGCGTTCGGTGCCGTTGATCACGAACGAGCCGGTTAAGGTCATGAGCGGAATCTCGCCCATGTACACTTCCTGTTCCTTCACTTCCTTCACCGACGGCTTGCTGGCCTCCCGGTCCATGATGGTCAGCCGCACCTTGGCGCGCAGCGGCGCAGCGAAGGTGAGCCCCCGCTGCTGGCATTCCTTGACGTCGAACGGCGGCGTGCCCAGCGCGTAGCTCACGAAATCCAGCCGGGCGTTCTTGGAGTGGCTCTCGATCGGGTAAATCGAAGTAAACGCGGCCTGCAGCCCTTCGTTCTTGCGCTTTTCCGGCGGAACCTCAGCCTGCAGGAAGGAAGCGTACGAATCCAGCTGCGTGGCGAGAAGAAACGGCACCGGCAGCACGCTGGCGCGCTTGGCAAAACTCTTGCGGATGCGTTTCTTCTCGGTAAATGAGTAGCTCATATCAACTCCAGATAGTTAAACGCCGGGGCGAAGTGTAAACAAAACTTTCACGTTGCCGAATGCAAAAATGCACTTAAACAAAAGCCAACAGGCTGGCGGTTTCCCGCCAGCCCGTTTCCCGCGCCATGAAGTACACGCTTACTTGATTTCACAAGTCGCGCCGACTTCGGTCAGTTGCTTGACGATATTGTCGGCGTCGGCTTTGGACACGCCTTCTTTCACCGGCTTTGGTGCACCGTCCACCAGGTCCTTGGCTTCTTTCAGACCCAGGCCGGTCACCGCGCGCACTACTTTAATCACGTTGACCTTGTTGTCACCGATAGTTTTGAGAATCACGGTGAATTCCGTTTTCTCTTCGGCCACGGCGGCAGCGCCATCCGCGGCCGGCGCCGCGACCGCCGCTGCGGCAACCGCAGCAGACACGCCGAACTTCGTTTCCATCTGCTTGATGAGCTCGGCGAGCTCCAGCACCGTCATATTTGCAATTGCATCCAGAATGTCGGCTTTAGCAACAGCCATGATTTTCTCCTAGTAAAAAATGTTGATTCAGTCGCGTAGTCCGTCACTGCTTAACGCGCTGGTCACGAACGGCGGCTAGCGTGCGCACAAATTTGCCCGGTACTTCGTTTAGAGTCCGCACAAATTGCGCGATCGGCGCCTGCAGCGTACCTAGAAGCTTCGCCAGCAGTTCCTCGCGGCTCGGCATCTTGGCCAGGCTGACGACGTCCTTCGCGCTCATCACGAAGTTGGCCATCGCACCGCCCTTGATGACGAAGTTCTCGTTTTCCCTGGCGAATTCATGCAGCACTCTCGCCACCGCCACCGGATCGGTCGAAATGCCATAGGCCAGCGGACCCTTCATGTAGTCCGCCAAGCCGGCAAACGGCGTCTCCGCCACGGCGCGGCGCGCCAAGGTGTTTTTAAGCACGCGGAAATACACGCCCGCGACGCGCGCTTTCGCGCGTAGACGGGTCATATCACCAACTTCCGTGCCGCGATACTCGGCGATGATGACGGTCTGAGCCTTGGCAAGCTGGGCGCTTACCTCGGCCACGACTGCCTTTTTCTCTTCAAGATTTAGACCCAAGACCTATCCCTCCTTGACTTGTAACCGGCTGCGTCGCCGCAACCGAAACTCACTTAAGCGACCTTCGATCAGGTAATGCAAATCCTGCTGTCGGGTACGCCATCTGCGTTGGGCGTTCGCCAGTGAGGGGTAAGGAGTGAGGTGTGAGGAGTAAAACCCGTCCTCACGGCCTACATTTCCTCGTTCCCACACCGCTGCACCGATGTAAGTCATCGAGTTACCCGAGGAAGCCAAGAAATGAGCGCTGTACTCCTCACCCCTTACACCTTACTCCTCACTCAACAACCCCAACGGTCTTTGACAGCGCGGCTGATTACCTAGATACATTAGCCAGCCCCAAAGCCCGCATGCGGGCGCAACGCCCGCGAAAATTTTTCCTTATGTCATGCTCGCCTGGTCCACCCGGATTCCCACCCCCATGGTGCTGGAAATGGAAATCTTCTTGAGGTAGATGCCCTTGATGCCCGAAGGCCGGGTCTTGTTCAGCGCTTCAATCAGCGCCAGAAAATTCTGGCGCAGCGCATCCTCAGTAAACGAGGCGCGGCCGATCGTGCATTGCACGATGCCGGCCTTGTCGGTGCGGTATTGCACTTGTCCCGCCTTGGCGTTTTTCACCGCCGCAGCGACGTCGGCGGACACTGTCCCCACCTTGGGGTTGGGCATCAGCCCGCGCGGGCCGAGAATCTGGCCCAACTGACCGACGATACGCATCGCATCGGGCGAGGCGATCGCCACATCAAAATCAATCTTGCCGCCCTTGATTTGCTCGGCAAGATCTTCAAAACCGACGATGTCGGCGCCGGCGTCCTTCGCCTGCTTGGCCTTGTCGCCCTGCGCAAACACCGCGATACGCACTTTCTTGCCGGTGCCGGCGGGCAGCACCACCGAACCGCGCACCTGCTGGTCGGATTTCTTGATATCCACGCCGAGATTGATGGATACGTCAACCGACTCGTCGAATTTGGCGGTGGCGGTTTGCTTGACCATCTTCAGCGCGTCGGGCAGCGCATAAGGCTTGTTGCGATCAATCTTGGAAGTAATCAGCTTGTAACGTTTGGACGTCATGTCACACCCCCTCGACTTCCACGCCCATGCTGCGCGCGCTGCCGGCGATGGTGTGCAACGCGGCATCCAGGCCGGCTGCGGTCAAATCGGGCATTTTCATCTTGGCGATTTCTTCGGCCTGGGCGCGCGTGATCTTGCCTACCTTGTCGGTGTGCGGACGCGGGCTGCCTTTTTCAATTTTCGCCGCTTTCAGGATAAGCACCGACGCGGGCGGCGTCTTCATCACGAAGGTGAAGCTCTTGTCCTGGTAGGCGGTGATCACTACCGGCACCGGCAGGCCAGGTTCCATTTTCTGCGTGGCGGCGTTGAACGCCTTGCAGAATTCCATGATGTTGAGTCCTCTCTGGCCGAGCGCGGGACCGATGGGCGGGCTGGGATTGGCCTTGCCCGCCGGAACTTGCAGCTTGATGAAGCCGACGATTTTCTTTGCCATATGCTTGCTCCTTAAAACGGGTCCGAACGGGACGCGCTGTCCCTCCCCAAAAATTGGTGAACGGGTGAACAAGTGAACGGGAAAAACCGTGTCCGTGCCACTTATTCACTCGTTCACTTGTTCACTCGTTCACGCTTTTTCAACCTGTCCAAAATCCAGCTCGACCGGCGTGGAGCGGCCGAAAATCGAGACGGACACGCGCAACTTGCTCTTGTCGTAATTCACATTCTCAACGTTGCCGTGGAAATCATTGAACGGTCCTTCCCTCACGCGCACGACTTCGCCGATTTCGAACAACACCTTGGGCTTGGGTTTCTCCACGCCCTCCTGGATCTGCTGCAGGATGTTCTGCACTTCCTTTTCGCTGATGGGCGTGGGCTTGTTGGCGCTGCCGCCGACAAAGCCGGTAACTTTCGGCGTACTTTTTACCAGATGCCAAGTTTCGTCGGTCATTTCCATCTCTACCAGCACATAGCCAGGGAAAAACTTACGCTCGGAAATGCTTTTCTGGCCGCTTTTCATCTCCACCACTTCTTCTACCGGCACCAGAATCTGCCCGAACTTGTCCTGCATGCCGGAACGCTGGATACGATCGGTAAGCGCACGCTGCACGCTTTTCTCAAAGCCCGAATAAGCATGAACCACGAACCACCGTTTCGCCATTATTCGCTTCGCCCCATCAGCAATCTCACCGCCCACAGCAAGACGGCATCCACCCCCCACAGGAACAATGCCATCACTACCACGAACAGGAAAACCACGCCGGTCACCTGCAAAGTTTCCTTGCGCGTCGGCCACACCACTTTTTTGGTTTCTTCGACCGCTTCCTGACTGAAGGCATAAAACTGCTTGCCGGGAGCGGTAAACCAGGTAATCGCCGCCGCCAGCCCCAGCCCAACCAGGATGGGCGCGATGCGAATGATGGTCGCGCTATCCGCCAGATAGTAATAACCGGCTATCCCTGCAGCGACCAGAAGCAGCGCCGCCGCCAGTTTGATCTTGTCTGCCATGTTTTCAATTACCCCGGCTCTCGCTTGTATGTCCCGCCAATCCTGGCAGGCCAGGAGGGTCTCGAACCCCCAACCTTCGGTTTTGGAGACCGACGCTCTGCCAATTGAGCTACTGGCCTAAAATCGGTGAAGGAGCGAATGAGGTGAATGAGTGAAGGAGCAAAACCGGTCTCAGCGGCACCTGCTACCTCTTCACTTCATTCACCCTTTCACTTCATTCACTCTTGCACTTACTCAATAATTTTCGCCACCACGCCGGCGCCCACGGTGCGGCCGCCTTCGCGAATGGCAAAGCGCAAGCCCTCCTCCATCGCAATCGGGGCAATCAACTGCACCGTGACGGAGACGTTGTCCCCCGGCATCACCATCTC
>DASZZH010000023.1 GCA_035543335.1 Burkholderiales bacterium | reverse complement strand
ACCTGCGAAGCTGTGCAGCGGAGCGGGCCAGCGCTCGCCTTCGAGGTCGCACGTGCCGAGGCTCCACGCTCCGGCGAGCACGCAGCAGATGGGCATTTTTCGTGCAAACCCGGATGGGGCGGCTGCCGCGACACGGTAAGCGAAGCTTGGGGTGCGGGAGCGGCAGCATGAGCGCCTCGTTTAACGGCGTTTCTTGCGGCAGCTTTGCGCCCCTTCCCGCGCCACGCTTCGCGAGACCGAGTCCGGGGTGCCTTTCCGGGCGGTCTGCTTTGTCGCTCGCCTTGCGAATATGCAACGGCTATTCGACGCGGCTCGCTTCGCGCATCCCATCCCGGAAAGCCGACGCCGCGGCCCCGTGGAGTTCTTCAACACCCTGTTAGTTCAGGCGGACCCTTTTCGTTCGCATTTATTACTCGCTCATCCGTAATTTTTTGCAGTGAACCCGTCTCGAAGAATAACAATCAGCGCTTGTCATTTTTTCCGCCTCCGCGCGGCCAGGTCCACCACACGATGAGGATCAGAACCAATAGCGCAACGCCCGCTTCTAACAGCAACCAGTCCATATTGTCGTTTGTTATACTTGTTTCCAGCTCATTAACGGTTTTACTTTAAACGAAAAGCAATGCAACGCCAAATGCGCTATTTTCTGCTCGCCGCCGGATTGTTTCTGGCGGCGTGCACCACGCTGGAAAAACCCCCCACCATCATCCCGCCGATTGTAACGCCGCCCAAGCCCGTGCCTGTACTCAAGGCGAGCACCTGGGATGCGCTGCCGAACTGGGCTGACGACGATATTGTGCAGGCGTGGGATGCCTTTCTGCAAAGCTGCAACGCGCTCAAGAACCAGCCCACCTGGCAGCCCGTATGTCTGACCGCGGAGTTTTTCGAGCATAAAAACAACCAGGCCCTGCGCCTTTTTTTCGAACTGAATTTCACGTCCTACCAGGTGTTGAACGCCGACGGCAGCGATGAAGGATTGGTTACCGGCTATTACGAGCCGCTGATACACGGCAGCCACACACCGTCGGAGCGCTACCGCTATCCGGTTTACGGCGTGCCGGATGATTTGCTGGTGGTGGACATGGGCGAGGTTTATCCGGAGCTTAAAAATTTCCGGCTGCGCGGACGCGTAGTCGGCAAAAAAGTTGTCCCGTATTACAGCCGCGCCGAAATCGAGCGTGGCGGGCTTGTGCTGAAAGGGCGCGAACTGCTGTGGGCGGACGATGCGGTGGAGCTTTTCTTCCTGCAAATCCAAGGCTCGGGAGAGGTACAGCTTGATACCGGCGAAACCATACGCATCGGCTATGCCGAGCAAAACGGACATCCTTATAAATCCATCGGCAGACTGCTGGTTGAGCGCGGGGAACTTCCGCTGGAACAAGCCTCGATACAGGGCATCAAGACCTGGGGCGCCAAGA
This sequence comes from Burkholderiales bacterium, assembly GCA_035543335.1. Taxonomy (NCBI): domain Bacteria; kingdom Pseudomonadati; phylum Pseudomonadota; class Betaproteobacteria; order Burkholderiales; species Burkholderiales bacterium. Next base: position 97,903 of record DASZZH010000023.1, on the reverse strand, counting down.
ACCCGCAGAAACTGGCAGCGCTTTTAAACAACAACCCCAGTTATGTATTCTTCCGTGAATTGCCCGCTGGTCTGCCCGGGCCGATTGGCGCATTGGGCGTGCCGCTTACCGCCGGGCGCAGCCTTGCCATTGACCCGCGCACGATTCCGCAGGGCGCGCCAGTTTATCTTTCCACCACCTGGCCGAACACCAGCACGCCGTTAAACCGGCTGACGCTGGCGCAGGACACGGGTGGGGCGATCAAGGGCGGGGTGCGCGCGGATTTCTTCTGGGGTTCTGGCGAGGAAGCCGGCAGCCAGGCCGGCAAGATGAAACAAAGCGGCAAGATGTGGGTGCTGCTGCCCAATGGCTACGAGTTGCCGCCCAACTTGGCGTCACAACTCAAGTAATCTCTCTCTTCTCCCTAGTTCGAATCCGTACCATTCAATATCTGCTCCAACTGCGCTGCCGGAATCGCGCCGGGTATCACTCTTCCGTCTGCGAAAATCAGCGTGGGCGTTCCGCGAATGCCTTTGCTTTGCCCGAAATCGATTATCTTGTCCACCGGGTTGTCACAGCTCGCGTTGGCTTCGGGCCCGGCGCGATTGAGCATGAGGTCATTCCAGGCTTTCACTCGGTCGGAGGAGCACCAGATGGCCTTGGCTTTTTTCGTCGCGCCCGGATGGAGCGACTCAATCGGGTAAAGGAAGGTATAAATGGTCACGTCGGTGACATTGACCATGTCCCTTTCCAGCCTCTGGCAGAACGGGCAATCCGGGTCGGAAAAAATTGCCACTTTGCGCTTGCCGTTGCCCTTGACGATTTTGATGGCGAGATCGAGCGGCAGGGCGTCAAACTTGATCGCGCTGAGTTTTCTTTTGCGCTCCTCGGAAAGATTCTGCAGGGTTTTGCCGTCGATAATGTTGCCGAGAATAATGTAGCTCAGCTTTTCGTCGGTGTAGAAAATATCCCTGTCGATATACACTTCGTAAAGACCGAGGTAAGGCGTCTTGGTCACGCTTTCGACGCTGGACTGCGGGAATTTCGCCTGCACCGCTTTTTTCACCGAGGCTTCGTCGGCGGCTGCCGCGCCGGCAAAAACTAACAACGCCAGCAGCAGGCAGGTTTTAAACAGACTTTTCGGCATAGCGTCCCCTAAGAAGGTCAATTCCGAGCTTCGACAGCCTAATTCAACGCGCGTTGCACCAAAATGCTTTTTATCGGCGGCAGGCTGTTAGTAAGACGCAAGCCAAAGTTGCGCAATCCTGAAAACCAGGGGAGGCCGAAAAGCTGCTGCAGCCCGTGGGTGGTGAGCTGCATCGCCAGAATATCTTCCTTGCGCCCGCGTTCGAAACGCCGGAGCAGGCGGTAATCGCCGCAATCGCTTTGAACGCCGCGATTGAGCAGGGTTTCCGCCAGGACGCGCGCATCCTGAAAGCCGAGGTTCACGCCCTGTCCCGCCAACGGATGCACCACATGCGCGGCATCACCGATTAAAGCAAGTCGCGGGCTCACCATGTGCTCCACGCGCAGGAATTTCAGGGGAAAAGCGGCAGGGGTTGTAATTAAGCGCAGCGCGCCCAAAACATGCTGCCCCGCGCTCGCTGCTTGGCTGCAAAACTCCGCAAGCGGAAGAGCGAGCAGCCTTTTCGCGTTGTCTTCCGCGGTAGACCAGACAATGGAAATACGGTTTCCCGGCAGCGGCAAATAAGCGAGCACGCCGTCATCGCGGAACCATTGAAAAGCGATATTGCGATGCGGCTGTTCGGTTTCGAAATTCGCCACCACGCCGAGCTGGCCGTACTGATGGCACTTCACCGCAATCCCCGCCTGCTCGCGCACCCGGGAATCGCCGCCATCGGCGCCGACCACCAGTCTGCTTTCAAGACCAGTCCCGTCTTCAAGGCGCAGCGCGATATGGCCGGGCGCCCGTTCCAAAGCGCTGCATTGCGCCGGGCAAAACAGCTTCAGGTTTTCCTGCGCTGCGAGTTCACGCCACAGCGAGCGTTGCAGCAAGCGGTTTTCGACGATAAAAGCGAGCTCCGGCAAACCGCAATCATAGGCGCTGAAATCGAGATGTGAACTGCCGTCGTCGCCGTAGACCTGCATTCCCAGTATTTGCGTGACGCGCTGGCTATCCAGGTTTCGCCATACACCGCAGCTTTCCAGAAATGCCGCGGCTCCGGGGCTGATGGCATAAACCCGGTTGTCCCAGCCGGTTTCTTCCGCACTAGGCGGGGCATGGTTTTCTACCAAAGCCAGCCGGAGCCCGCTTGCCCGCAAGGCCAAGGCCAGACTCGCCCCGACCAAGCCGGCACCGACGATAATGACGTCAAACAAGGTGGTTTACCCCTTTACATATAAAGGTCTAGGCGCATATTAGCACGTCCGGAAAGCTTACTTTCCGCACGGCCTAAATTCACACAAGCCTTTATTAATCTTGACAAATTAGGGCTTTAACCCAGAAAATGTCGGGTTCGAGTGTGGCGAATTAGCTCAGTGGTTAGAGCAGAGGAATCATAATCCTTTGGTCCGGGGTTCAAATCCCTGATTCGCCACCATTACCTTACATTTATACCTTGATCACTAGGGGTTTCCGCCCGGTTGAGTACAACGCCTATATTAAAGACTCTGGTCAGTCTCACCTTCCTTGCCCTGCTTGGGTGGCAGACGGGGGCGCATGCCGGGCGCATCCTGCCGCCTGACGCTGTGGCGGATGAGCTCAAAGACAGCAAGTATCCTTATGTCCTCATCGGCGGCAGGCAGTTTCATCTTGCTCCCGGCTCGAGGATTTTTGACCAGAACAACCGCATTATTCTTCCCAACTATCTGCCTCGGTCAGCCACCGTGCTCTACCAGCTCGACGGCAACGGCGACCTCATCAACATGTGGCTGTTGACGCCGGAAGAGGCTGCGAGCCTCAAAAAATAGCGAGTCTCGTGGCGAAGAAACTTTACATCAAGACCTTTGGCTGCCAGATGAACGAGTACGACTCTGGCAAGATGGCGGACGTGCTCCACGCCGCAGAAGGGCTGGAAAAAACCGATGACCCTCTTGAGGCCGACGTGATTCTCTTCAACACCTGTTCGGTTCGTGAAAAAGCGCAGGAAAAAGTTTTTCATTATCTCGGCCGCTGGAAGCATTTGAAGCAGCGCAATCCGGAATTGCTGATCGGCGTCGGCGGCTGCGTCGCCAGCCAGGAAGGCGCAGCCATCGTCGCGCGCGCGCCTTACGTGGACGTAGTGTTCGGCCCGCAGACTTTGCACCGACTGCCACAGTTGCTGCGCGCGCGGCGCCAGAGCGGCAGGCCGCAAGTGGATATTTCCTTTCCCGAAATCGAGAAATTCGACCACCTGCCGCCGCCGCGCGTGGAAGGCGCGAGCGCTTTTGTTTCCATCATGGAAGGCTGCAGCAAGTACTGCAGTTTCTGCGTGGTGCCGTACACCCGTGGCGAGGAAGTGTCGCGCCCGTTCGACGACGTGCTTGCCGAAGTGGCGGAACTTGCGGAGCACGGCGTGAAGGAAGTGACGCTGCTCGGACAAAACGTGAACGCTTACCGCGGACCGATGAATGACGGCGACACCGCGGACTTTGCTCTGCTCCTCGAATACCTTGCGGAGATTCCCGGCATCGAGCGCCTTCGCTACACTACTTCGCATCCATTGGAATTCACGCAGCGCCTGATCGACGCCTACGGCAAAACACCGAAGCTGGTGAGCCATGTGCACCTGCCGGTGCAATCCGGCTCCGATCGCGTACTGGCGGCGATGAAGCGCGGCTACACCGCTCTCGAATACAAATCCATCGTGCGGCGGCTGCGCAAGGTGCGCCCGGAAATTTCACTCACCTCGGATTTCATCGTCGGCTTTCCCGGCGAAACCGAGGAGGATTTCCAGGCCACGCTCAGGCTTGTGGATGAGGTGGGCTTCGATGCGAGTTTCTGCTTTACCTACAGCCCGCGTCCTGGCACGCCGGCGGCGGAATTGCCTAATCAAGTCCCGGAAGAAACCAAGCTCGAGCGCCTCGCGCGATTGCAGAAAAAGATCGAATCCCGGGACCAGGCCATCAGCCACGGCATGGTCGGCACCAGGCAGCGGGTGCTGGTGGAAGGCCGGTCGAAGAAAAATGCCGGCGAACTCGCCGGGCGCACCGACAATAACCGCGTGGTCAATTTCGCGGGCCATACCCGCCTCATCGGAAATTTCGTCGACCTCAACATTACCGCTGCCATGCCGCATTCGCTGCGCGGTGAGATGACGGCACGAACCTGCAAACCTTGAAGTCCCAGCCGCTCAACATTTCCTTCACACCGGTGGACAACCAGCGCCTCGCCAACCTGTGCGGCGCCCTGGATGAAAACCTGAAACGGATCGAAGCGTCACTGGACGTGAGCATCGCCCGGCGCGGGGAGAACTTTTCGCTGCGAGGCGAGCCCAAGCAGACCAGGCTCGCGGCCGAGGCGCTGCAAAATTTTTACGGCAAGGCGGCGCAAAGCCTGTCGATTGAAGAAGTACAGCTGGGGCTGATTGAAGTCGCCAACCCGAAACTGGCGGCAGCCGAAAAAGAGGAAGCACCGGCGCTGCTTACCCGGCGTCAGGATTTGCATGGCCGGACGCCCAGACAGATTCAATATCTGCGGCAGATGCAGGAGTACGACATCACTTTCAGCATCGGACCGGCGGGCACCGGCAAGACCTATCTCGCAGTGGCGTGCGCGGTGGATGCACTGGAGCGCGACAGCGTAAAACGCATCGTGCTGGTGCGCCCTGCGGTGGAAGCCGGTGAGCGCCTGGGTTTTCTGCCCGGCGACCTGGCGCAGAAAGTGGATCCCTACTTGCGCCCGCTCTATGACGCGCTCTACGACCTGATGGGCTTTGAAAAGATCAACAAAATGTTCGAGCGCGGGGCGATTGAAATCGCGCCGCTGGCCTACATGCGCGGCCGCACGCTCAACCATTCGTTCATTATCCTCGATGAAGCGCAGAACACCACGCCGGAGCAGATGAAGATGTTCCTGACCCGCATCGGCTTCGGCACCAAAGCGGTGATTACCGGGGACGTGACACAGACCGACCTGGCGCGCGGACAGAAAAACGGGCTGGTGGAAGCGCGCCAGGTGCTGGAAAAAGTACGCGGCATCGCCTTCACCTTTTTCCTCAGCGAAGACGTGGTGCGCCATCCGCTGGTGCAGAAAATCGTCAATGCCTACGAACAACATGAAAAGAACAAACCATGAAGGCAAAAAAGCTTAACCTCTCGGTGCAATACGCGATGCGCTACGCTCGCGTTCCGAGCCGGCCGCAAATCCGCAAATGGGCGCTTGCCGCGCTGCGCCGGCCCGCGGAAATCACCTTCCGCATCGTTGGCAAAGCAGAAGGCCGGATGCTAAACCGCGACTTTCGCGGCAAGGATTACGCCACCGATGTGCTGACCTTCGCCTATCCCGGCACCAAACAGCTTAGCGGAGATATCGCGCTCTGCGCGCCGGTGGTGGTGCGCGCCGCGAGCGAGCGAGGCAAAAACCTCAAAGCGCATTACGCGCACCTGGTGGTGCACGGCGTCCTGCATTTGCAGGGCTACAGCCATGAGCGCAAAACCGAAGCCGAGGAAATGGAAAGACTGGAAGCGCAAATCATCACGGGTTTGGGCTTTCCCGATCCTTATGAGCGTGAAGCGTACGGAGTCAGGGGTAAAGAGTAAGGAGAATTAGGGGCCTTGTCTTGATTTATTCCTCACTCTTTATCTTTGACACCTTGCCGATTTTCATATGAACGAAACACCAAAACCAAAGTGGCTGGAACGTCTCGGCGCCCTGTTGATGCGCGAGCCAGAAGACCGTCAGCAACTGGTGGAGCTCCTGCACTCCTCCTACGAGCGCAACCTGCTCGATGCGGACGCGCTTTCCATGATCGAGGGTGTGATGCAGGTCTCCGAAACGCAGGTGCGCGACATCATGGTTCCGCGCTCGCAAATGGACATCATCGATATCAGTGACCCGCCGGAAAAATTCATTCCCTTCGTCATCGAAACCGCGCACTCGCGCTTTCCGGTGATCGACGAGAACAAGGACAACGTAATCGGTATCCTGCTCGCCAAAGATTTGCTGCGCTACTATGCGGAACAGAACTTCAACGTGCGCGATATGCTGCGCCCCGCGGTGTTCGTGCCCGAATCCAAGCGCTTGAATGTGCTGCTCAAGGACTTTCGCAGCAATCGTAACCACATCGCCATCGTGGTGGACGAATACGGCGGCGTGGCCGGACTGGTGACGATTGAAGACGTGCTGGAGCAGATCGTCGGCGACATCGAGGATGAATACGACTTCGACGAAGCAGAGGACAACATCCGCCAGGAGCGTGGCGGCCGCTATCGCGTGAAAGCAGTCGTGGAAATCCCCGATTTCAACGCGGCGCTGGGGGTAACTTTAAGCAACGAAGAGCATGACACCATCGGCGGACTGGTGATTTCCCGCTTTGGAAAACTTCCCAAGCGCGGCGAGCAAATCAGCTTCGACAACCTGAGTTTCCAGGTGCTGCGGGCGGACAGCCGCAGGATACACACCCTGCTGGTACAGAAGCTCAATTCGCCCAAACCCCAAGAATGAAGGCAAACCTTCCGCTTCCCCAGTCCTTGACCGGGAAAGCGCTTGTGGCATTCGTGCTGGGCGCGGCAAGCGTTCTAGGCTTTGCGCCTTTTTATTTTTTCCCTGTTCCCCTGCTTACTCTCGCCCTGCTTCTCCACTTGTGGGAAGAATCCGACGAAAAATGGCGTGCGGCTCTAATCGGTTTTGGCTTCGGCCTCGGTTTTTTCGGTTTCGGCACGAGCTGGATTTATGTCAGCCTGCACGATTTCGGCGCCATGCCCTGGCTGCTTGCCGGCGTCGCCACGCTGTTTTTCTGCGCGCTGTTCGGTTTATTTCCGGCAATCGCAGGGTGGCTGCTGGCGCTCAAAAAAAACCCGCCTTTCATAAAGAATATTTTGCTGTTCCCCGCCATCTGGACGCTGCTGGAATGGACACGGAGCTGGATTTTCACCGGCTTTCCCTGGCTGGCCGCCGGTTATTCGCAGGTACCGGTGAGCCCGCTTGCGGGCTATGCGCCGCTCCTGGGCGTATTCGGCGTGTCTTTTGTTGTCGCGGCCAGCGCGGGGTTGTTGAACATGCTCATCGGAGGCGCAGGCCGGGCACGCTGCGTGGGCTTGCTGTCCGCGCTCTGGCTCGGCGGTCTGGGCTTGCAGCAAATTGAATGGACTGAGCCGGCGGGGCCGGCACTGAAAGTAAGCCTGGTTCAGGGCAACATCCCGCAGGAGCTGAAATGGCGCGATGATCAAATCGTCAACACCCTGGAAACCTACCGCCGGCTGGTTGACGGGAGCCGAAGTCCGCTCATCATTCTGCCCGAAACCGCTTTCCCGCTGTTTTACCATGAGGTGCCGAAAATTTATCTGGAAAAATTCACGGCGCATGCGAAGAAAAACGGCGGCGATGTTTTGATTGGCCTTCCCGAGCGCGCCGATCAGGAGCATTACTACAACAGCGTTTTCAGTTTTGGGAGTTCCCCTACCCAGACTTACCGCAAATCGCACCTGGTGCCATTCGGGGAATTCATTCCGCTGCGTCCCCTTTTCGGCTGGGTGCTTGAGGTGCTGCAAATTCCCCTGCTGGATTTCTCCCGTGGGCCTGCGGACCCGCAGCCGTTGAAAGTCGCGGGCCAGCAGGTAGCGGTGAACGTTTGCTACGAAGACGTGTTCGGTGAGGAAATCATCCGCCAGCTGCCACAAGCGTCTTTGCTGGTGAACGTCACCAACGACGCCTGGTTCGGCGACTCGGTCGCGCCCATGCAGCATTTGCAAATGTCGCAAACGCGGGCACTGGAAACCGGCAGATACATGCTGCGCGCCACCAACACCGGGGTGACCGCGGTTATCAATGCACAAGGTGAAGTGTTGAGTAGACTCCCGCTTTTCACCACCGCGGTGCTTGAACATGAAGTGCGCGGCTACACCGGGACTACTCCTTACGTGCGCTGGGGCAATTGGGCAGTGCTTGCGCTTTGTGTGATAGCAATGATCACCAGTCTGCTGCTTGCGCGGCGTTTGCTTTCTCCAAGCCTCCAAAACCAGTAGAATTCACGTATTTGCGCAGGCTTTCCGCCCATGCTCACCTTCCAGCAAATCATTCTCAAATTGCAGGACTATTGGGCCAAGCAGGGCTGCGTCATCGTGCAACCAATGGATATGGAAATGGGCGCAGGCACCTTCCATTGGGCCACTTTCCTGCGCGCCATCGGGCCGGAGCCGTGGAAGGCGGCGTACGTGCAACCTTCGCGCCGGCCCAAAGATGGACGCTACGGCGAAAACCCCAACCGCTTGCAGCATTACTATCAATACCAAGTCGTGCTGAAACCCTCACCCGACGATATTCAAGACCTGTACCTGAAATCGCTGGTGGCGCTGAGCATAAATCCTAAAAAAAACGATATCCGGTTTGTCGAGGATGACTGGGAGTCGCCCACGCTGGGTGCCTCGGGTTTGGGTTGGGAAGTGTGGCTCAATGGCATGGAAATCACTCAGTTCACCTATTTCCAACAGGTCGGCGGACTCGACTGCAAGCCGGTGCTTGGCGAACTCACTTACGGTCTGGAACGGCTGGCGATGCATCTACAGGGCAAGGAAAGCGTGTTCGATCTCATCTGGGTGGACGGTGTCACCTACGGCGACGTTTACCACCAAAATGAAGTCGAGCAATCGAAATACAACTTCGAGCTCGCCAACAACGAAATGTTGTTCCAGCACTTTAGCCAGTTCGAGGCCGAAGCGAAACGGCTGGTCGAAGCACAGCTCGTCCTGCCGGCTTACGAAATGATGCTCAAGTGCTCGCACGCCTTCAATCTGCTGGATGCGCGCGGCGCGATTTCGGTCACCGAGCGCACCGCTTACATTGACCGCGTTCGCGCTATAGCCCGACTGGTGGCAAAAGCTTACTACGAATCTCGTGAGAAGCTCGGCTTCCCGTTGCTGAAGCAACCGCAAGCGACAAAAAAGAAAGCCCGCGCCTGATCCATGCCGAAAAAGAAAGCCACCAAGGCGCCTGCGTCCGCAAGCTTGCTAGTCGAGCTGTTCACCGAAGAACTTCCGCCGATGGCGCTGCAACGGTTGGCCGAGAAGTTTCGCGATGCGCTTGCCTCGGGCCTAGAAGGAGCTAGCCTATTGCTTCGACCACGTGTAGTGGACCCGCGCTGCTTCGGGACGCCAAGACGTATTGCCGTGTTGATTCAAGGGGTACTTGAGAAGGCAACTGACGTATCTGGGGACACAGCTGGTCCATTGGTAAGCGCCGGCGCCGAGGCGGCCAAGGGATTCGCGAGAAAGTACGGAGTTGCAGTCGAATCGTTGAAGAAGATTCCGACGTCGGACGGAGACAAGTGGCTCGCGAATTACACGAGCGCCGGTGCGGCGCTCGACAATGTCCTCGCACAAAAGGTTGAGGAAGCGTTAAAGGTGCTACCCGTTCCGAAGCTAATGCGTTGGGGCAATAGCGAGGCCCAGTTCGCGCGTCCTGTTCATGGACTAGTAATGATGCATGGAAAGCACGTCATTCCAGGCAAAATATGGGGTCTCGAAAGCCGTAATTACACGGTGGGCCACCGTTTCCTGAGCAGCGGCAAGATCGAAATTCCTACCGCCGACCAATATGAAGCGGTTCTTGAAAAAAAAGGCTTGGTAATCGTTTCTTTCGCCAAGCGTAAAGAGCTCATCCGTGCGGAGCTGGAGAAGAAAGCCGCCGGTGCCAAAATTATCTGGGACGATGCGCTGCTCGACGAAGTCACCGCGCTGGTGGAATACCCGGTGGTCTATTCAGGTAGTTTCAGCCCCGAGTTCCTTGCGGTGCCGCAGGAATGCCTGATCCTCTCGCTGCAGCGACATCAGCGCTATTTTCCACTTGCCGACGCAAACGGGACGTTACTTCCGCGTTTTCTCTTGGTCAGCAACATACGAATTGCGAACCCCGCCAATATAATCCGCGGGAACGAGCACGTGTTGAGCGCGCGGCTCGCTGACGCAAAATTCTTCTATGACCAAGACCGCAAGATTCGACTCGAAGCGCGCGTACCGCGCCTCGCCAATGTCGTTTACCACAACAAGCTCGGCAGCCAGCTCGAACGCGTCGAACGAATACAGCTGCTCGCCGGCAAGATCGCGCGCCAGATCGGCGCTGATCCGCTGCTCGCTGGACGGGCAGCGTGGCTGGCCAAGGCCGATCTGCTCACCGACATGGTTGCCGAATTCCCCGAGTTGCAGGGAGTAATGGGACGCTATTACGCGTTGCACGACGGAGAACCACTTTATGTCGCCGCCGCTATCGAGGCGCATTATCGACCACGCTTTGCGCGTGATACAACGCCTGATGGGCCCATCGCCTCTGCTGTGGCCCTCGCCGACAAACTCGACACACTAGCAGGCCTCTTTGGCATCGGTCAGGTTCCGACCGGAGACAAAGATCCATTTGGGTTGCGGCGAGCGGCGCTTGGAATTGTACGAATCCTGATTGAACGAGATCTTTCGCTTTCTTTGCACGATTTAGTCAACGCGGCTTTCGCCGGCTACAACGAGCGTGTTGGACACGCACATACCGAGCTGGAAACATTCATCTTCGAACGCCTTGCCGGGTACTTCAGAGACCACGGGTATTCAACACTAGAAGTCGACTCAGTCGTAAACCTGCGGCCCGATCGGATCAACCTGACTCTTCGCGTAGTCGAAGCGGTGCGAGCGTTCAACACGCTACCCGAAGCGCAAAGTCTTGCCGCCGCCAACAAGCGCGTAGTGAATATTCTCAAACAGGCCGAGGCAAACGGAGAATCCTTCGTAAATGCCGAAGCTGATAAGCTGAGAGAACCTGCGGAGAAAGCGCTATTTGATGCGCTCAAAACCACATCGCGGAAAGCTGATGCGCTTTTCAAACAAGGTGACTTTACAGGTTATTTGAAGACTTTCGCCGTTCTCAGGTCCCCAGTGGACGCTTTTTTCGAATCCGTCATGGTAATGGCGGATGCACCCGAGCTGCGGCACAACCGCCTCGCGCTCCTTGCCGACCTTCGGAAGGAAATGAACCGGATCGCCGATATTTCCAAGCTCGCCACATGAAACTAGTCATCCTCGACCGCGACGGCGTCATCAACCACGACAGCGCGGAATTCATCAAGAGCCCGGACGAATGGAAGCCGATTGCCGGGAGCCTTGAGGCCATCGCGCGCCTGAATCAGGCCGGCTACCGCGTGGTGGTGGCGACCAACCAGTCGGGAATCGGGCGCGGGCTGCTCGACATGACGGCGTTAAACGCCATCCATGACAAGATGCACAAGTCGCTCACGCAGTATGGCGGCCGGATTGATGCGATTTTCTTCTGCCCACACGCGCAGGAACTGAGTTGCGCCTGCCGCAAGCCCAAGACCGGCTTGTTCCAGGAAATCGCGCAACGCTTTAACGTCAATCTCGCCGAAGTGCCCTGCATAGGCGATTCGGCGCGCGATTTGCAGGCGGCGCACGCCGCCGGTGCGCAACCGATACTGGTGCTCACCGGCAAGGGTAAAAAAACCAGGGAAGCCGGAAATCTGCCTAAAAGCACCCAGATATACGCCGACCTCGCGGAAGCGGCGCAGGCGCTTGCCGCTTAGCCGATGGTTGTCCTGCGGTCCCTGCTTTTTGCGCTGCTCCAGGCTGTCGTCACTCCCCCGTTTGCTTTAATCGCTCTTCTTACCTTTCGCTTCGATCCTTTTACCCGCTACCGCATCATTACCACCTGGTCACGCATCATCATCGGCGCGGCGCGCGCGATCTGCGGCATCCGCTATCGCATCGTGGGCAGAGAAAACATTCCTGACCATCCCTGCATTATCATGTCCAAGCACCAATCGGCGTGGGAAACACTGGCGTTCCAGGTAATTTTCCCGCCGCAGGCACTGGTGATTAAAAGAGAGTTATTGCGCATCCCGTTCTTCGGCTGGGGGCTCGCCATGCTCTCTCCCATCGCGATTGACCGCGGCGCGGGAACCCGGGCACTCAGGCAAATCGAGGAACAAGGCGTCGCGCGGCTGCAACAGGGTTTCTGGGTGATTGTCTTTCCCGAAGGCACGCGCATCAAACCAGGCAAAAAGGGCGTCTACCAACCGGGCGGGGCCTGGCTTGCGACACACTCTAACAGCATGGTCCTGCCGATAGCACTCAATTCCGGCGAATTTTGGAAAAAAAACGCTTTCCTCAAGCGTCCGGGCACCATCACGATAAGCATCGGCCCGCCGATCCGGGCGCAAGGGATGAAACCCGGCGAATTGAACGCCAAAGTGGAAACCTGGATTGAGTCGGAGATGGCGCGCATCGCCAAGCTAGGGAACCTCTGATTAAGTCCCACGCGGTTGCGACGGGGTGCAATCCGGGTGCAGGGCGAGGCGTGAGGAGCGCCGTTTGGTAGAGGCCAAATCAGCGACGAACAGCCATGCGACCGGCACCCGGACTCGGACTCGCTTAGGACGCGCGGACACGTTACTGGCAAAGCCAGCTGTTTGCGGGAAGCGCGCCATTGGCCCGCCTCCCGCTCCGGATGGTTCCGCCAACGCCGTGTCGGCGGGCCTGACGCGGGAAGGGACGCAAGCTGCCGCAAGCAACACCGAAAACGGGGCGCTCATGCTGCCGCTCCCGCACCGAAGCTTCGCTCACCGTGTCGCGGCAGCCCCCGTCCCTCCGGATTGCGGCAAAATGCGGCGTCTGCGTCGTGCTCGCCGGAGCGTAGAGCCTCGGGTGCGTGCGACCGCGAAGGCGAGCGCTGGCCCGCTCCGCTGCACAGCTTCGCAGGTGCAACGCTACGCGGGCCCTCCTCGGCTTCGTAGTCTTGGCTACGACCTTCGTCCGCGTGCCTTGCATCCCTCCGCATTTTGCCAGCAACGCAATCCGTGGAGGACTTAATCAGAGGTTCCCTCAGTTTGAGCGGCTCGCTGCCTTTGCCGCACCAGGCCTTATGTTAAGATTCGACTTTTGCTACACCCCAAACCCGCCATGCGTGCATTCGTTTTGCTGATCGTGCTCGCCGTGCTGATGCAAGGCTGCGGTTACAAAGGCGCGCTTTATCTGCCGCCGCAACAGCCGACCCAACAGCCCACCACCCCGCCGCAAAAGCAGGACGCGAACAAGCAACAGGGTTCGCCGAACCAGTGACGTATTTTTCCTATCGTAATAAACAACTTCATGCCGAAGCGGTAGCGCTTGCCCATGTCGCCGCACAATTCGGCACGCCTTGTTACATCTATTCCAAGGCGGCGCTCACCGTGGCGTACCAAAGTTTCGCCCGGGCGCTCGCCAAACGCGAGCATCTGATTTGCTACGCGGTCAAGGCAAACTCCAACCTTGCCATCTTGAACCTCTTCGCACGGCTGGGCAGCGGCTTCGACATCGTATCCGGCGGGGAACTGGCGCGCGTGCTCGCCGCCGGCGGCGATCCGCGCAAGGTGGTATTTTCCGGCGTGGGCAAAAGCGCCGAGGAAATGCGCGCGGCGCTGAACGCCGGCATCCTCTGCTTCAATGTCGAATCGGAAGCGGAGCTGCGGCGGCTTGACCGCGTGGCCGGTGAAACGGGGAAAAAAGCGCCGGTGAGCCTGCGCATCAATCCGGACGTAGACCCCAAAACCCATCCCCACATCGCCACCGGCCTGAAACAGAACAAATTCGGGGTGGATTACGCGGACGCCCTGGCTCTCTACCGCAAGGCAGGCTCGCTGTCCCACCTCCAAATCACCGGCATTGACTGCCATATCGGCTCGCAGCTTACCGAGGTCGCTCCGTTTACCGACGCCCTGGAAAAGATTCTGCTGCTTGTCGACAAGCTGGAAAAAGCCGGCGTCCGTATTGCCCACATCGACATCGGCGGAGGACTGGGCATCCGTTATCGCGACGAGACGCCGCCCAATGGCGCCGAATACGCCGCCGCGCTGTTTGCCAAGCTCGGCCGGCGCACGCAGACGATTCTGCTCGAGCCCGGACGCGCGCTGGTCGGCAATGCTGGGTTGCTGCTCACCCGCGTCGAATATCTCAAGCATAACCGCGACCGCAATTTCGCCATCGTGGACGCCGCCATGAACGACTTGGTGCGTCCGGCGCTCTACGACGCCTACCACGATATTTTGCCGGTCAAGCAGTCGCAGCGCTCAAAACGCACCTACGAAATCGCCGGGCCAGTGTGCGAAAGCGGCGATTTCCTCGGCCGCGGCCGCAAGCTGGCCCTCGAGGAAGGCGATCTGCTGGCGGTGATGTCCGCCGGCGCATACGGCATGAGCATGAGCTCGAACTACAACACCCGCCCGCGCGCGGCGGAAGTAATGGTGGATGGCGATCAAGCGATTCTCATCCGCGGCCGCGAGAGCGTGAATCAGCTTTTCGCAGGAGAAAAACTTCTTCCTTAGAACCGCGTCAACGGCACATAAAAACATCGGACCCGCGCCTGTGGATCGGTTTTTCTGCGGTTCAACTCGCCGGCAGCCGATTTCCCCCGCCGAAAAAAATTTGCAAAAAATGAAAAAATATGTTGTGTTTACCAAAATAATTGGAATAGAATTGGCGCACCAAGCATCAGTTATCGTTCTTTCAAGCAAGTTTTGAGAGAAACATCGGAGCAAATCGCTTGATGCCGATGCTTCGGGAGTGCGGCGCAATACCCCGCACGTAAGTAACAGAAAAACTTTTTAAAAGGAGTCAAAAATGGCAGCCAAAAAGAAGTCATCCAAGAAAAAAGGTAAGAAGAAGAAGTAAATAAAAATACAAAGCTGGTTTCTTGTAAACCAGCCTTTTCACTTTTACCAGGCGGTTATTTTGACCGCCTGAGTTTTTTCTGGCTCAATAAAATCCCTCCCCCACCCCGGTTTAAGCTCCGAAGCCGCCACATGAAATCCAGCCGCAAAGCCCCGCTCAAGCGCCGCAACCGCGTGGCGCTAAGCCCGCTGTTGCGCAAAGGCGGGGCGCACGCGCTCAAAAGCAAGAAAGCGAAACGGGCGCTACAGAAGGAAAGGCTCCGGAAAACCCTGGCTGAAGAGCTTTAGGAGGTCAGCTTGGCAAATTTGGGCAGGCCGTTCTTTTGCAGCCAGAACAGCACGCGCAGGGCGAGCAGCAAGGAGAGCAGAACCGCATACTGCAAGGGTTCCGAGATGTCCTTTTTCACCAGCCACCAGAAGTGCACCACCCCGCCGGTCGCGATGAAATAGACGAAACGGTGCAGTTGCTGCCAGCGCTTCGCCCCCAGCCGCTTCACCATGTTGTTGGTGGAAGTCGCGGCAAGCGGGATCAACAGCACAAAGCAGGTGAAGCCGAGGGTGATGAAAGGGCGCTTCAACACGTCCTTGCCGATTTCGAAGATGTCAAAAAACTGGTCGAGCCAGATGTAGGTGAGGAAATGCAGACAGGCGTAGAAAAAGGCATACAACCCGAACATGCGGCGCAATTTAATCAGCCACGGCCACTCAAGCAGTCGCCGCAGCGGAGTGATTGACAAAGTTATAAGCAGGAATATCAGCGTCCAGTCGCCGGTGGTATGGGTCACTACCTCGATAGGATTGGCGCCCAGGTCATGATTGAAACCGCGCCAGGCAAGGCGCGCCAGCGGGACAAGGCAGGCCGCGAACAGCACGGCCTTGAGCCTTTGAACGTGTTGCGGCGGGAGTTGGGCAAAAGACATGAACGGGGAAAACGCGAAGTCGCGCCGCGGCGCTAGAAATTCTTGAGCAAATCCATGCCGGCGTAGAGCGAGGCGACCTGGTCGGCGTAACCGTTGAACATCAAGGTTGGGCGCTTGAAGAACTCGCCGATGCGGCGCTCTCTGGCCTGGCTCCAGCGCGGGTGATCCACATTCGGATTTACATTGGAGTAGAAGCCGTACTCGTGCGATGCCGCCTTGGTCCAGGCGCTCACCGGTTGTTTTTCGACAAAGCGGATGCGCACGATGGATTTGGCGCCCTTGAAGCCGTATTTCCACGGCACCACGATGCGCAGCGGCGCGCCGTTCTGGTTGGGCAGCGCCTGGCCATACAGCCCAAAGCAAAGCAGGGTAAGCGGGTGCATCGCCTCATCCAGGCGCAAACCCTCGACATAAGGCCAACTCAATACCGGCACACGCTGGCCTGGCATTTGGCCGGGATCATAAAGCGTGATGAATTCAACAAATTTCGCCTTGTCTGTAGGTTCCACGCGCTTGATCAGTTCGGAAAGCGGGTAGCCTGCCCACGGAATCACCATTGACCAGCCTTCCACGCAGCGCAGGCGGTAAACGCGCTCTTCCAGCGGCGCGAGCTTGAGCAGTTCGTCGGCGTCGTAAACCTTCGGCCGCTTGATTTCGCCCTCCACCGCTACCGCCCAGGGACGGGTCTTCAGGCTTCCGGCCCGTTCCCCAGGGGAATATTTGTCCGTGCCGAACTCATAAAAATTGTTGTAGTGGGTAACGTCCTTGAACGGCGTCTTCTCTTCCAGCGTGCTGTAGGTGCTGCTGTGCAGATTGGTAAATGGCGTCGCCGGCGCCGCCCCACGAGCTTCGCGCGGCGTATTGAAAAGGGCCGGCATGGCGGCGCCCGCGACCGTCAAAGCCACTGCCTTGATGAACTCGCGGCGCCTGACGTAGAGGTCCTGCGGCGTGATTTCCGATGGTTTGATATCGCTTGGCCTTTGGATCAGCATTGTCGCTCCCGTTGCCTTTTTACTGTAGAGCCTCTAACACCATGAAACGAATAGTGCGACGGCGTCGGTTTCGGATGCAGGCCGCGAAGCGAGCCACGCCGTTTAGTGATTCTAAATAAGTGGCAAGCGACAAGGGGATGCGTCGAAATCCGCGCCGTCCCTGCGGGTTGCGGCCAAAAAGCGCGCCTGCTTTGTTGCTCGGCTTGCCCAATGACTCTAACATTGGGCTGCGCCTCGCGTCGCGCATTCATCGCTTTTTGGCCAGCAACGCAAATCCGTTTCATGGTGTTAGAGGCTCTTTAGTCGCGGCTGCGGCGGCAGCCTTACCCTGATCTCGCCGCGGCAACTTTAATTGCGACTGGGATTTCGCCACTTGGTTCATAAGACTGCACTTTAAGTTTACACCTGAAACTTTGGCTGCCGAAAACAAAAAACCCGGCTCAAGCCGGGTTTTTGCGTCAGTTTGCTCCGGTGGTGACTGCCGGCTTGGCGGCCGGGCCCCGAAGTGCTTTTGACAAATTGTGCCACATCCTGCCGTACCGGCGCCCAGCACTGGAAGATGTCGGCCGGCGCGCCGAGGATGCGGGCCGATGCCGTCGTAAACGATTTCCCTAACCTCACCGTCTTTCTCGCGATGGGCGTTTTCCCCCGTTACTTGAGCACCAGTTTATATACGGGGCAGCACACCAACAGAATGCTCGGGCCAGCTCAAATCAGGAATAAGGTGGCAAGCCCCAGGAAGCTGAACAAACCCACCACGTCGGTCACGGTGGTGAGGATCACTGTGGTGCCCACCGCCGGGTCGATCTTGAAACGGCGCAGAATGAGCGGGATCGTCACGCCGGACACCGCGGCGGCGAAAAGCTCGATGATCATCGCCGCACCGAACACCAGGCTCAGTTTAAAATCGTGGTACCACAGCGCTGCTAATGCCCCCACTACCGCCGCCCAGATAAGGCCGTTGTAGTAGGCCACCGCCAGCTCCTTATTGAACAGATGCCGGATGTTGTCGCGGTTGATCTGGTCGAGCGCAAAGCCGCGGGTGACCAAGGCCATGGTCTGCGTGCCGGCGTTGCCGCCCATGCTGGGAATCACCGTCATCAGCACGGCGAGCGCTACGATTTTCTCAATCGAGGCCTCGAAAAAATGGGTTACATACGAGGCCGCGAAGGCAGTCACCAGGTTAATGCCCAGCCACAGGGTGCGGTTCTTGGTGCTCTCTTTGACCGGCGCGAACAAGTCTTCTTCCTCGCGCAAGCCGGCATTGCTCAGCAATTGGGTGTCCGATTTCTCGCGGATGAATTCTACCACCGCATCAACCGTAATCCGGCCGATGAGTTTGTTGTTGCCGTTCACCACCGGCGCGGACACCAGGCCATAACGCTCGAAAGCCAGCGCCGCCTGATTGGCTTTGTCCTCGGGATGAAAGCTTACAGGGTCCTGCAGCATGAGCGCGCTCACCTGGACTTCCGGATCGCTCACCAAAAGACGCTTGAGAGGCAGCACCCCGCGCAGCACATCATCTCGGTTCACCACGAACAGCGCGTCGGTTTGGCCGGGAATTTCGTCGAAACGGCGCAAATAGCGCAGCACCACCTCGACTCCGATGTCCTCGCGGATGATCACCATGTCGTAATCCATGAACGCACCCACGGTGTCTTCCGGGTAAGTAAGCTTGGTTTGCAGGCGCGCGCGGTTCTGCGCATCCAGCGTATCGACGATGTCCTGCACTACGTCGCGCGGCAGATCGGGCGCCAGCTCGGCGATTTCGTCGGTGTCCAGCGTTTCGGCGGCGGCGACCAGCTCCGCCGGCTCCATGCTGGCAATCAGCGTCTCGCGCACCGCATCCGAGACTTCGAGCAGGATTTCGCCTTCGCGCGCCGGCCTGACTAGGTCCCAGACGATGAGCCGCTGCTCCAGCGGCAGCGCTTCCAGGATATAAGCCACATCCGCGGGATGCATTGCATCGAGCTTCTTCTGGAGATTGGCGAGGCTGCGCTTGTACGCAGCGATATCGACCGGCTGCGCCGTTTCCTGCCCGGGAGACCACGCCGCCTTGTGCCGCTTCAGAACACGGATGACATGCTGCAGCATGTCCTGCGCTTTTTCCTGCCGCCGGGCTTCCTCAATTTCCGTCATGGTCCGCTTCCGTCAATGGCGCAAGCCGCGCGCCGGTGGGATGGGTCGCGCTTGGGCGGCACATTTCGCCCAGCGCGTTGTTGCGCGAATTATAGGATATTTGGCCGTGTTTCTTAACGGCGAAGCGGGATTTTTTTGCGCGAAAGAGCGTTCACGGCACCTGGGCCGCGCTCATGCGCTCGAGAATGATGTCGGTCTTGCGGTTGAGCCAGGGCGTGCTGCGGTTGCGGTCGTAAAAACGGGGGTTCGGCACCATCGCCGCCAGCCGTGCCGCCTGCTCGCGGTTAAGCGCCGCGGCGGAAACGCCGAAGTAATGCCGCGCCGCGGCTTCCGCACCGAAAATACCGTTGCCCCATTCGATGATGTTGAGATAAATCTCGAGGATGCGCTGCTTGTCCATCGCTGTTTCCAGCATCAGGGTAATCAATGCTTCCTCGGCCTTGCGCCACGGGCTGCGCCGGCCGGAGAGGAACAGGTTTTTCGCCAGCTGCTGGCTGATGGTGGAGCCGCCGCCGACGATTTTCCCTTTCTTCAGGTTTTTCTCATAGGCCTTTTGTATCCCCTCCCAGTCGAAACCTTCGTGTTCGAGGAATCTGGCGTCTTCCGCCGCGATGATAGCGCGCTTAAGATGAACCGAAATGCGGTTGTAAGCCACCCATTGGTGCCTGAGATCGGCTTCCGGTTTTTTGCTTTGCAGGTCTTCCAAGCGCGACAGCATGAACGCGCTTTTTTCCGGATTGTGGTCCACCCAGTACCAGATGTGACCCATAATCCACAACTGATAGAGAAGCACTGCCGCAACCACCAGCGCGACCGCGGCCAGAAGGCAACGCCATAAAATCTTCAACATCGTGAGGAGTAAAGAGTAAGGGGTATGGAGTAAAAGTGCAGGAAGAACAAAGTCTGGTTCTTAAACCCCTTACCCCTCACCCCTTACTCCTTACCTTTAAGTTTGGCGATGACCGGACGGGTATCGGGGCGCACGCCGCGCCAGAAATAAAACGACTCCGCCGCCTGCTCCACCAGCATGCCCAAGCCGTCGGCAAGCCTGGCGGCGCCTTGTGCCTGTGCAAACCGCAGGAAAGGAGTGAGCCCCCCGCCATACATCAGGTCGTAGGCGAGCGCGTTGGATGCGAAAAGTTTTTCAGGCAGCGGCGGTAGTTCGCCGCTCAAGCTGCTGGAAGTGGCGTTAATGACAATATCGAACTTGTTTTCAGCAAGATTAGAATAGGGGCTGCTTGTGATGCTGTGCAACGAAAAGCTTGCGTGCTGCTGAACTTTGGCTACCATTTGGTTGGCCTTTTCCAAAGTACGGTTGGCAATTACCAAGATTTCTGGCTTCTCGTATAACAAAGGCGTCATTACGCCGTGCGCGGCCCCGCCCGCACCCATCAGCAAGACGCGTTTACCCGTAATGGGAAAACCGAGATTATTCTGGATATCACGCAGCAAACCCGCGCCATCGGTATTGTCGCCGATAATTTTATTGTCACGGAAGTCCAGCGTATTGACCGCCTCTGCGTCAATTGCGCGATTCGTGATGTCAGTTGCGAGATATTTCCAAGCTTGCTCCTTGAACGGCACGGTGACATTCATGCCCTTGCCGCCGGCGTGCAGGAAATCCAGCACCGTGCTCACGAAATTTTCGGTGGTGGCGAGGATGGCAGTATAGACAATATCCTGCCCGGTTTGCCGCGCGAACTCGGTATGTATCATGGGTGATTTGCTGTGGGAAATGGGGTTGCCGATGACGGCGTAGCGGTCAGTCATAGGGAATCACTCCCCCACCAACTGATCGCTGTGAGTGAAGGTCCAGGTGCGGGTGATGCTTAGGATATCCACTTTCTTGCGCATTTCCTCGGGAAACGGCGCAAACGGACTCGACAGCTCGACGATGCGGATGGCCGCGGCATCCAGGATTTTATTGCCGGAAGGGCGGTTGATTTCCACGTTTTCCACCGTGCCGTCGGCCTTGATGGACACGGTGAGCACGAGGCTGCCGTAAATTTTCTGGCGCCTCGCCGCGTCCGGGTAATTGAGATTGCCGACGCGCTCTACCTTGATGCGCCAGTCGTCCACATAGCGGGTAAACGCATATTCCCGGGTGCGCGCGCCAATGAACATGCGCCGCGGCTGCTGCTGGTATTCTTCGCGCTCCCTGGCGATTTCCGCTTCCAGCCGCACCGCTTCCAGGCTCCTTTGCATCAGATCCATGGCGCTGGGGCTTTCCACCTTCTGCTGCTTGGGCTGGGGCTTGCTTTCCATCTGCTCGAGTTTTTTGGCAGACTGGACTTGCGTCAACAGCTTCTGTGACTGCGCTTCAAGCTCTTTCAACCGGCGCTGCGCTTGCACGAGCTGGTCGGGGACCTCCTGCTTTTTCTTCAGCACCGGCAGCAGGCTTTTGGCGCGGCGCTTCTGATCGACATTGCCGCCGCCATCGAGGTTGGCCTGTGCCAGCGCATCCGGCTGCAGCGGCTTGGAAACGGTCTTGCTGTTCACCAGCACCACTTCCAGCGGCAGGCCGTCATGGCTGCGCTTGGGCGCCTCGGGAAACGTGAAGGTGACGCCGAGCAGTAAAATCGAATGCAGGGTGAAGGAGAGAAACATCGCCACTTGCAGGCGCGTGGCAACGTCCATCAGAGTAATCTTATTGCTTAGTGATACGGCCGCGTGTTTCAGCGATGTGATATCGAAACGCACCTAGGGAACCTCTGATTGAGTCCAGCATGGGCGGCGACGGTTGGGTTAAGGGCGGCAGGCGCGAAGCGAAGAGCGCCGTTTGGTTAAGGAACCTCTGAATAAGTCCTTCGTGAGCCGCGTTGCTGGCGGAATCGGGATGATCACGCGAAGCGCGACGAAGGTCGTAGCCGGGACTACGAAGCCGAGGAGCGCGACAAAGCGAGCGCCCGATTCCGCCGCAACCCTCACGGGACGGGGCTTGGCGGGCGGTCTGCGGTGTCAGACTCCTCGCGAAGGGGAGCGACCCTTCGCGTCGTCGCCTTTCTTGCATCCCATCCCGCCAAGCCGTCGTCGTGGTCACGCGGGACTTGTTCAGAGGTTCCTTAATGCCAAACCAGAGACGAGCGACAAAGCATGACGCCCTTAACGCCCCGTCCCTCCGGGTTGCGGAAAAAAGCGGCGTGCGCGGCGTGCTCGCCGGAGCGTGGAGCCTCGGCACGTGCGACCGCGAAGGCGAGCGGTTGGCCCGCTTCACTGCACAGCTTCGCAGGTGCGACGCTATGCGGGCCCTCCTCGGCGTCGTAGTCCGGGCTACGACCTGCGTCGCGCGCCTTGCGCTCATCCGCTTTTTGCTCGCAACGCGCCTCATGTAGGATTCAATCAGAGATTCCTTACCCCGGGCGACAGATGCAGATGCTGCATTGTAAGCAACAAAATGTGTCCTGTCACTGCGTTTCCAGCATCCTTTTATAATGGCAGGCAAAGCTTAGCTCAAGAAAATCTATAGCCGAAATTTCCACTTCGACCCGGCTGCCGGTAGGCAGCTCGGGCAGCGAAGGCACCCGGCAAAAAAGCGGCAGCCGATCGATTTTCACCAGATTTTCCCGCACCACCGTAGCGGGAGTGAGGCCCGCGGCTTCCTGGATTATCCAGCGCAGGCACCAATAGCGTTCCATGGTGCGCTGGAAGTTGGCATACGTTTCATAGGCCAGCTCAAAATCGCGCATGGCAATCAAAAGCCGCTCGCTGTTTCTGGCATAAGGCGGCGGTTCTCCCTTGAGCCCGGCAACCAGCTGGCGTTGATTGATGAGATCCACATAGCGCCGCAGCGGCGAGCTCGCCCACAGGTATTGCTCCACGCCCAAACCCTGGTGCTCGCCCGGTGCGGTGCTCATTTTCACCTTGCCGTTGTACTGTGTGCGATAAATCGCGGCTATGCCCTTTTCGGCCAGCAGCTTGCCCCAGGCGCTGTTCACATAAATCATCAGCTCGGAGACCAGCTTGTCGATGGGTGTCCCGCGCTTGCGATCGGTGATTGTGACCCGGCCGTTCTCAATGGTGAAGTGGTAATCCGCGGGCGGCGGCGCCGTTTCGTTCTGGCCCCGCGATTTTTGCAAGCTTTCGGCAAACTGCCACAGCAGTTTCAGCTCGCTCCCGAAGGGAAAGCCGGTCTCGCCTGCGGCGAGCGCAGCCTCATTGAATTTTCGCTCCAGTTCTGCGTGCCGTAAATTCGCCGCGATGGGCACGCGCTCAACCCGGGTTTCCGATGAAACGGCGGTAAAATCTTCCGGTAGCACGTCCAGATAAAGCGACAGCGCCGGGCAGGACCGCCCTCCGGCCAGAGTAAAACGCTCAATCACCGCTTCCGGCAGCATGGTAATTTTGCCTTCCGGCATATACACCGTGGAAAGCCGTCGCGCCGCAATTGCATCAAGCTTTGATCCCGGCGCCAACCCCAAAGCCGGCGCCGCGATGTGCACGCCGATGCGCCAATTGCCGTTTTTGAGGCGTTTTACCGAAAACGCGTCGTCGATTTCCGTGGTGGCCGCATCGTCGATGCTGAATGCGGTAACTTCGGCAAGCGGCAGCGCCTGCGGCTCGATGATTTCGCCGATGTCGCCGAAACCGGCGCCTTCGGGAAAATACTCGAACAGGAAGCGCTGGATGTGGTAATCGTGCGATGACGAAATGGCGCCGCATTTTTCGATAAGCTGCGCATGAGTAAGATGCGTCGCCGCACTCGCCGCTTCCAGCGCCTTGTACTCGATACCGGCCCGATCCGGGTGGTAGAGCAGCTTGGGGAGCATAGTACCGAATTCCGCCGGCAGCTTGAACGCCGTTAACTGCTCCACATACGCGACCTGCTGCGCGGCCTGCTTGCGTTTTTTCTCGATGCTGGCCAAGGCCGCTTTAAGCGCGTCCGGCGCCGCCGCCTGGTAGCGGCCGCGGCCTTTCCTGTAAAAATACATGGGCGAGCCGTGCAAACGCATGAGCAGGGCGGCAGACTCGATTGGACCGGGTGGGCGACCGAAGTATTCGCGCGCCAAAGTATCGTAGCCAAACTCCGCCTCGCCGCAGCAGGACCACAGAAAATCCACATCGATGTCGTCCACCGCCTGCTGCGCGCGTTCCATGAAGCCGTTTAACCCGGGCTGCTCAAAACGGAACAACAACGCCGCCGCCTTGATTTTGCTGCGCTTGCCGTGCGCGGCCTCGACCTGCAGCGTGGTTCCGTTATCGGCAAGGATGGCGCCCACCCTGAAAGCGCCGTCTTCTTCGTAAAAAACGTTCATGGAAATCACGCAGGCAAGCGCCGCAAAACAGGAATTGGAATTCTGAAATTATACTCCAGGAGCGCAGGAATTATTTTCCGGCAAACTCCAGGATTAGGGGAATATGGTCGGAGAAATTCTGAAAACCGTGGTCGCCGCCTTCAATTACCACCTGCTTTGCGCCCCGGTATTTCTCCACGGCATGGCGGTAATCAAGCATCTCGTCGCCGGTCTGCACCAGCAAAAGGTAGCGCTCGGGCCGGGTGATGGCGGCGATGTTGGATTGCTCAAGTTCCCTGAGATGCTGTGGCGTGAACTGGTATTCCCCGCCGGTGTAAAGATTCTTCTGCGGCCCGAGGGCAGGCGCAAGCAAAAGGTGCGGGTTCACCGCGGGATTCACCACTACTGCCCGCAGAGCATGTTTTTCCGCAAGCCAGGTTGCATAGTGCCCGCCCAGTGAGCTGCCTATCAGGGTAATTGTTTTGGGATCGCGGCGGCGGATTTCCGATTCCAGCTTGGCTATTGCCCGGCTGGGCCAATGCGGCAGATCGGACGCCAGAAATTCATCGGCATATCCGCGGTCTTGCAGGTATTCGCGTAGCAGCCGCGCTTTCACCGAGGCCGATGAGCTGTTGAAGCCGTGGATATAGACGATTGTTCCCATCCGCAAGCTGGAGCTGAGACGTTGAGGGGCCGATAGGACTATTGGGCGATTTCGGTCGGGCGCAACAAAAAACAAAACTACACGAGAAATGAGTATTCGGTCGTCAGACGAGGCGCGCGCGAATTTGCGCAGCACGGCATACAGAAAAGTATGTAAGCAAGCAAATTTTCGCGCAACGAAGTATCACGGCCGGAGACGAAGTTTGTCGAGTAGTTTTTCGTGAATGCCGCCGAAACTGCCATTGCTCATGATAAGCACATGGTCACCGGGGCGGACCGTCTCCGCGATCGAGATCAACAGCTTTTGCAAGTCGTTGCAAGTTTGAGCCCGCGTTCCCAGCGGTTTGAGGACGGCGGCGGCATCCCAGCCGAGATTCGCCGTATAGCAGAACACCCGGTCCGCGGCGGCGAAGCTTGCCGCGAGCTCTTCTTTCATCAGTCCCATTCTCATGGTATTGGAGCGCGGTTCCAGCACCGCAATAATGCGCGCGCCGTTTACTTTTTCGCGCAGGCCTTCGAGCGTGGTGCGAATCGCGGTGGGATGGTGGGCAAAATCATCGTAAACGGTAATCCCGTTTACCACCCCTTTTACCTCCATGCGCCGCTTCACGTTGTGGAATTTTTCCAGCGCCGCGATACCGGTGGCCACCTTCACACCGGCGTGACGCGCAGCGAGCAGCGCCGCAAGCGCATTGAGACGGTTGTGTTCGCCCAGAAGCCGCCACTTCAGCGTGCCCACCGCCCTGCTTTTTTCGCACACGGCAAAGCTTTCGTCAGCGCCTTTTGCCTGCCAGCCCTGGTCTATGCCAAAGTATTCCACCGGCGTCCAGCAGCCGCGCGAAAGCACGCGCTTGAGATTTTGGTCGCGGCCGTTGGCGACAATCAAGCCGTTCGCGGGAAGCATGCGCACCAGATGGTGGAACTGGGTTTCGATGGCGGCAAGATCAGGGAAGATATCGGCGTGGTCGAATTCCAGATTGTTCAGCACCGTGGTGCATGAACGGTAATGCACGAATTTCGAGCGCTTGTCGAAGAAAGCGGTGTCGTATTCGTCCGCTTCAATTACAAAAAAGGGGGATCCTCCCTCACTCCCGCCCTCGGCAGAGGGATGGGGGGTGAAGGATGACAGCCGCGCGGAAATGCCGAAATTCTCCGGCACGCCGCCGATGAGAAAGCCCGGATCAAGTCCGGCATCTTCCAGAATCCAGGCCAGCATGGAAGCGGTGGTGGTCTTGCCGTGGGTGCCGGCCACCGCCAATACCCATTTGCCGCACAGCACATTCTCCGCCAGCCACTGCGGGCCGGAAATATAGGGAAGCCCGCGATTCAGGATTTCCTCCACCAGCGGATTGCCGCGGGTAATCACATTGCCGATCACGAACACATCGGGCTTAAGGCTGATTTGCCCGACAGCATAACCCTCCGTGAGTGCAATGCCTTGGGCTTGAAGCTGGGTGCTCATCGGCGGGTAGACATTGGCGTCGCAGCCGGTGACTTCGTGTCCCGCCTGCTTGGCAAGCATGGCAAGGCCGCCCATGAAGGTGCCGCAGATGCCGAGAATATGGATGTGCATGGAAAAACGCCGCCGCCGTCAGCAGAAGTGCAGTATAGTCGCTGGCGCCTTACCACAGTATCATTTGCGTGCAGCGGAACAACGCAATGGTCTTGCCCGAAGCGGGGTCTTCCACCCTAGCGTCTCAAACTGGGGTGGTGCGACCGCAGTGCCCCTTGCGATTAAATCGCGCATGAATTTAATGAACGCGGTTTGCGCCGCGGCCGAGCTGATCAAGCGCCGATTTAAATCCTTCCGCAAGTTTCACGGCCTGCCCCTGGCCCCAGTAATGCAGGAAAATCACCATCGGCTGCGAGCCGGTCATGTGGTGATGGATCGCCACCACATCCAGCTCGTGCGCGCGCAGCGCGCGCAGCACCGGCGTCACTTCGTTTTCCAGCATCGCCACCTCTCCCGTGATTACTGCCCGCTCGTCGCTGCCGTAAAACACCGCCCAGGTGTTGAGTCCCATGCGCGAATTGATGCGCGCGCCCATTTCGTTGACCTTCAGGTCGTCGCGACCGACGGTGATTTTATAAACTTGGCCGTTTTGCTCGCCGGCATGGCCAATGATGCGCGACAACGCAGCGGTATCCAAAGACTCTTTAGCGAAATCAACGCTTTTTTCCGACTGTGAGGCGCCGGCCGCGTCGTTGCCGATTAAATCCAGCGCGGGCTTTACTTTTTTCGCCAGTTCCATCGCTTTGCCATGGCCTTGCACGCGCATGCAGAAAATGCGCGGCTCTTCCCAGAAAAAATGGTTATGCAATGCGGTGACTTCGAGCCCATTATCCAGTAAGGCCGACATCACCGGATTGACTTCGTCCTGCAAAAGCACGAGATCGCCCATCATCACGTCAAGGCCGTTTTTGCCTTTCGTCATCGCCAGCCAGCCGTCAAAACCGAACGTCGTCGGCGTGTCTACGCCGTCCACGTTCACTTGCAGATCGTTGCGCGGAATGCCCACCTTGAAAACGTGATCCTTGTAGTCGCCCTTTTTGTCGAGGTAGGCAAGCACCTGCCGATAATCCGGTGGCAACCCCGCCGCTAACAAACCCGGCGGCAAAAACTGCATTGCGGCAAGCAGGACACCCATGACTATCCGATTTCGCATGATTTTCTCCCCGGCTGGATTTAATTCAACTTGAGTTTTCGCTAATTCATCAATTCCTTCGCGCGCGGAAGCTGATGATAAGATTCGAGTAGTTGGGCTCTCTCCTGGTCAAACGCACGATGCGGCAAGGCCAACCCCAATCTCTATTTTCTCGTACACAGTTGTGAATTTCACTTGGCGGTGATAAGCGGTGGCACAGTCCGGTACCGCGCGGCCTCCACAATTTCTTCGGTCTGATCAAAAAAAGGCTTCGCGGCCAGGGGCAAGCCGATGTCGACCGCTTGTTCCACCAGTATGTGCAGATACTCGGTAAAGTGCCAGGCGGTATAGGTGTTCACATCGTGAAACGTCACCACCACCGGAACCACGCCATGCACCACTGGCAGCTGGCGCAGGCCTACCTCCTCGTAAACCCGGTTGAGTTCGGAACGGATATGACTGCGCCGGCGCAAACTGACGTTAAAAACATGGATGACCCCGTCCCTTGCGTTGACGTCTGATAACAACATCTTGAGGCCTTGACTTCGGTAAAGTTCCTGGGTTTCGGCATCAAACAGAAAACCCGGAGGACGGACAAATTCCGGATTGCTGCCGGTGATATGCCTGATATCGTCTATGCCGTTGATGAGCGACTGGTTGAGCTGCTCATTTTCCATCCTCACATGCTTTACATGCCCGGCCGGCTCGGCGCTGTGCAGTCCCAACACTTGGCCCTGTGCGTAGGTAATGCGCATGATGTTTTTGCCGGCCTCGGAGCCCCCTCCGTTACTGTTGCGCGTCTGCACGAAGAAAATCCCCTTGATGCCGTTTTGCACGTCGTTGCGCGCCAACTGCTCAAGAATCGCAAGCGTGGGATTATAATCGGTGCGTATGCTTGGGCCATCGTCGAATGTGAGCAGAAAACGCACTTTTACCGCAAGCGGCGCGGGGGACGCTGCGGGGCGCAACGACTGACAGCCGCCACCCAGCAACAGACCGGCCAGCAGCAAAAGCCGCATGCCCGAGATTGCCAAATTTTTGATTGTACGTTTATGCAGCGCAGCCATTATCTTTGTATAATTCGTTTATGAACGTGATTTCAAACAAGAACCCCTTTACCCAACTTACTCGCGCCGGCAGGCATTAGGAACAAGGCAGACATTTTATGCCCAGTAACAGCGAGTTAGAAAGAAGCATTTGTGATGTTCTGGTTATCGGCGGCGGGCCCGCCGGCTCAACCACCGCCGCCTTGCTCGCGGAAAAAGGCTGGCAAGTGGTGGTGCTGGAAAAAGACCTGCATCCGCGTTTCCACATCGGGGAATCGCTGCTTCCCGCCAATGTTCCCCTGTTTGAGCGGCTGGGTGTCAAGGAAGCGATAGAGAGAATCGGCCTGCTCAAATACGGGGCG
This sequence comes from Burkholderiales bacterium, assembly GCA_035543335.1. NCBI lineage: Bacteria > Pseudomonadati > Pseudomonadota > Betaproteobacteria > Burkholderiales > Burkholderiales bacterium. The sequence continues at coordinate 69,131 of DASZZH010000023.1, read as the reverse complement.
CAATTCGTCTCCAGTTACCACGGCAAGAGTGAAACCTTTTATTTCACCGAAGCAGTGGATAAAAGTATTCCCTTTTCCTACCAGGTGCGCCGCTCGGAGTTTGACCATATCCTGCTGAAAAACTGCGCGGCCAAAGGCGCAGCAGTATATGAACAGACACGAGTAAGCCATATTCAATTTCACAGAAAACAAAATTCCCTCGTCACCGCAGTGGATGCAAACGGGGTCTTGCATAACTGGGAAACACGCTTCGTCATCGACGCGTCGGGCAGGGACACTTTTCTCGCCGGTTTTTTTGGAATCAAGCAGAGCAACCCGAAACATAAAAGCGCCGCGCTATACGCGCACTTCGAGGGCGCCGAATGCCTTCCGGGAAAGGATGCCGGCAACATCAGCGTGTTGTGGTTCGATCACGGCTGGTTCTGGATGATCCCGTTGAAGGACGGCGCCATGAGTGTGGGCGCCGTATGCTGGCTATACTACCTCAAGTCGCGCAAAACCGATGTGCAGACCTTTTTCATGGACACCATCGCGCTGTGCCCGGGTGTGCAGGCGCGCCTGCGGAACACCAGGCTGATTTCGCCGGTCACCGCCACCGGTAATTATTCGTACCAGGCGAAATGCATGGCCGGGGAAAAATTTATCATGGTGGGTGATGCATTTGCCTTCGTCGATCCGATGTTCTCCTCCGGAGTGATGCTCGCGATGAACAGCGCTTTCCTCGGCGCCGAGGTGGTGCACGACTGCCTCACGAACAGCCGCCTCTCGCGCCGGCGGCTACGCCAGTACGACCGCACCGTGCGGCACGGCCTGAAGATGTTTTCCTGGTTTATCTACCGCGTCACCTCCCCGGCGATGCGCTACATGTTCATGAACCCGGCAAACATTTTCGGCACGAAAGAGGGCCTCATTTCGCTGCTTGCGGGAGATATTTTCGGACGCACGGTGATTTACCGGAAAATTTTCATGTTCAAGCTGTTTTATTATCTCTTCAGCATCCGCATGTGGAGAGAGTGCTACGCGGCCTATAAAGTGCGCAAAGAAAATATCAGGCCTGCCGCCTTGAGCCCGAACGAATCCCCTGCAAGGGAAAGCGCCGCATGAAGCAACGGCAGGCACGCGCGCTGCCCGCGCCAAAGACCCCGCTGTCGGCAGTTTATGTGCCGGCTTCACGGCTCCTTGATTTCCTGCAATCGTCGCGCCCTGTCTTGGGAATGGTGGCTTACGCTGAACCCCCCGCTATTCCAATGGACGTCGAATTTCCGCTGGTAGTGGTTAATTTGCCCATCCTCGGGCCCGAGCCACTGGTGGAAGTGTGGACCAGCCCGGCACCCATTTTCTGCGGAAGAGAACACGGCATTGCTTATTCACGAAACAATTTAGTGCTTTTTGGTGCGGTTGAAATCAAGCAATCCGACCAGATTTGGCTTGATCGAGACACCCACCAGGCCATTTCACGCACGCTGGGTTTTATAAAAAATCAAGGCTATCCGCATCTGCTGAGAATCTGGAATTATTTTCCGGGAATCAACGCCAAGGACAATGAAATCGACCGCTATCAGCTGTTCTGTTTGGGGCGCCATCAGGCTTTTTTCGAGCACGGCAGCCTGTCCACTCATGAACTCCCCGCCGCCAGCGCCTTGGGAACCGCAACCGGCAGCCTGTGGATTTATTTCCTGGCTTCAAAAGCCCCCGCAACCCAGCGTGAAAATCCAAGACAGACCAGCGCTTACCGCTACCCTCGTCAATACGGGCCGCACAGCCCGTCCTTTGCGCGGGCTACGCTGGCGCGTTGGGAAACAGAAAATCATCTCTACATCTCCGGCACCGCCAGCATTGTTGGCCATCTCTCTCTGCACCCGGGGGACGTGCAGCAACAAATGGCGGAGACCCTTGCTAATATCAACGCGCTGATTGAACACACGGCCCGCGAAGAAGACATCAATATGAATCCTGGAAATATTGCGCTGCTTAAAGTCTATATCCGGCAGGCGCGGCATTTCCCGCTAATCAGGAAAATGCTGGAAAGTTCGCTGGGCACGGGGCTGTCGGTTTTATATTTGCAGGCGGATATTTGCCGCCGCGACCTGCTGCTTGAAATCGAAGGGGTGTGCATTGCTCCCGTCGGTTAGCCGCGCTTAAATCCCGAAGGGATGGGTTCGGTTGTGGCATTCCGGCGCAGGCTTCTGATGAGCCCCGGCAAGTACAGGCCGCGCGACAAAAGCTTCCAAGCCACCATGCGCACGATGCGCATGGTGTCGGTTACCTCGCGGAAGTGGCTGGGACGGGCATGACTGGTGTAAACCGCCTTGATCGGCACCGCTATGCTGTTTAAGCCCATGCGTCCGGCTTCGATCAATATCTCGCTCTCGAACACGAAGCTTGCCGCTTTGTCATGAGTAATGGTGCTGCCGCGAAGCAACCGCGCCGGGTAAATGCGGAAGCCGGACTGACTATCGGCAATTGGGCAGCCGGCGGCCCAGGCAATCCCGAAATCGGCAAAACGGTTCGCGTAATAGCGCGCGGTCGGAATTTTGTGTTTATCACCCAGGCGCGAGCCGATGATCACGGCGTCGGGCTGGCGCTGGAATTCGTCAATCAGACGCGGAATCTCTTCCGGCTCATGCTGGCCGTCGCCGTCCAGTGTGATGATCGCCTCGGCCCCTGCATCAAGCGCGTGCTGCATTCCCCGCCACAGGGTGGCCGCCTTGCCCGAATTTTCATTGTTGGATAACAGCGTGACCGGCAGCCCGACAAGGGCCGCGACGGTGTCATCAGTCGAGCCGTCGTCCACGACAATGACGCAGGGAATCTGCCACAACGCGCGGCTTGCCACGTCGCGGATGGTTGCGGCTTCGTTGTAAGCCGGTATCACCACAGCAAAACGCGAAAGCTCAATCGGGCTCATGACCGTTCTATAGTAAATGCCGCTGCCAGGCGGCCGCGCAGCAATTCGCGGTCTCCCGCCGAAATGCTGAATTGATACAACGCTTTCTCCCCTTCCGCGGCTATTTTCTCGGCGCGGATAGTCAACTCGCCCGGAATATCATCAAGCCTTTGCGCGAGCAGCACCACATCGCGCACGCCGGCCAGTAATCCATGCTTGCCGCTGGTTTCCGTGAGGCTGGCGTGCAGCGCCATCGCCTGGGCGGCGTATTCGATCCCGCATACGGCCGGCAGCGAATTGCCATGGCGCAGGGGATTGTTCCTGTCCCGATGGCTCACGGCACTGCAAATAATATGCGTTTCATTCCAACCCAGCGCTTGATCAAGCAGGCACATCAGGCCCTGATGCGGAATTCGCGTGCGGATCGCCTCGTGTGACAAAGTCCCGGTGTTCATCGGCTGCACTTTACTACGACATCGCTGCGGCTGAGGTATCCAAGCCGCACCGTCCCGTCTTGCTGCCGCGCCAGGTTTTGCAACAAGGGCAGCGCCCGCGCCGCCGGATTGCTGCTTAAACCGTCAAAGATTTCCGGCAGGGCGATCGGCGCAGCGCCGTTCTCTACGGAGATTTCCCATAAGCTGAGCCTGGCCGGAGTGGGGTCGGCCACCAGCAAAAAAGCGCAAGCAAAAGCCTGTGACACCGCCCGCACTTGATGAAGCGGTTGTGGAAACGGCAAATCGTAAGCGACCAGCAGCACCGGAACACGTTCGACCACGACTTGAGTTGCCGCCTCCAGCAAGCCGACTGCGAAGGAATCATCGAAAGCGCACAGGCTGTTTGACGGCAATTTGGAGCCGGTGGCAATGCTCCAGTATCCGGCTGCGGCGTTATGCACCGAATTGTGAAAACGGGTAGGCGACACGTCGTGCTCGGGTCGCGCCAGGGCTTCGCAGATTTGATGCAGGGTCTGCCCGTCACCGTCGCTGGAAGCAAACACCGTCGCCGCGCCATTGGGCGGCAGGCTGCTTTGGTTCATCGCCTCCTGCGCGACGGTTACGGCAAGGCGCACGCTATCCGAGCTGCGGCGGCGCTCCGCCGCCGGCAGGATTTCGGGTGTTACCCGCGGCAGGGGCGCGGCGCGATAAGGCGCCTGACCCGCGAGAATGGCGCGGCTTGCCTGCCAGCCGTTAAGCCCGGGTGCGAGAACGCTCACGCCTTGTACGTATACCTTGATCATGCGACCCTGCCGAAAACCAGGCTGCAGTTGTTTCCGCCGAAGCCGAACGAGTTGGACAACACCCGCCCGAGGGTGCGGTTCTCATTGCGTTTTACGATGCGGCTTTTGAGTTGCGGGTCCGGGGTTTCCAGATTGAGCGTCCCCGGAATGAAGCCATGCTCAATACAAAGGATGGAAATAATCGCTTCGGTAATGCCGGCCGCGCCCAGCGTATGCCCGGTCCAGCCCTTGGTGGAACTGCAAGGTGTGTTGTCGCCAAAGAGTTGGCAAACCGCCTGGTCTTCGACGCTGTCGTTGGCCGGTGTTGCGGTGCCGTGCAGATTGATGTAATCGATATCGGCTGAAGTCAGACCGGCACAGTCGAGCGCCTTGTGCATGGACAGCCGCGCGCCTTCTCCTTGCGGATGAGGAGTGGACATATGGTAGGCGTCGCTGCTTTCGCCGTAACCGAGCAGCGCGATATTCGCTTCCCCGTGCCGCTCCAGGAGCGCAAAACCGGCCGCCTCGCCGATGGAGATGCCGTTGCGCGCCGCGTCACACGGCCGGCAGGGCTGGTCCGACAAAAGCTCCAGGGAAGCGAATCCATGCAAAGTGGTGAGGCACAAACTGTCCACTCCGCCCACCACCGCCGCGTCGCACAACCCGGCTTCGATGAAACGGTAGGCGCTGGCAAACACTTTGGCGCTGGAGGAACAAGCGGTCGAAATCACTTCCGCTGGCCCTTGCAGATGCAAATAGCGCCGCACAAAATCCGCGACCGAAAACAAGTTGTGGCTGCCCTGGTAATTGAGGCCTGCGGGGAGCGTGCCATTGACGGGGTTGCGCTTGCGGTAGGCGAGCTCGGTTTCCAGAATGCCGGAGGTGCTGGTGCCGATCAGCACGGCGATTCGCTCCGCGCCGTATTTTTCCCGGGCTTGCGTCACCGCCGGTTCAAAACCATCCTGGCGCAAACCGAGCTGGGCGAGGCGGTTATTGCGGCAATCAAACCCGGCCAGTCCCGTTACGACAGGCTGCCGTTCCAAACCGTCAACGCGGCCGATCCAGGTGTTGATCTCCGCGTGTTCAAAATCGTTCGGGCGCAGGCCGGTGCGCGCTTCACGCAAGGCTTTGAGCGTGGCGGCGGCACCCAGGCCGAGCGGATTGGCCGCGGCAAAATGTGTGACGAGTAAAGGCTGCAATGGCGCTCCTGCCTCTAAAAAACTTAGAAAATTATAACAGGCCGTGGGAAATTCGACTCCGCGCCCACACGGCGGAGATCAGCAGAGAAAACACCGCGCCCAGGCTCACTGTCAACCCTATCGCGTGCAATACCGGTGTTTGCGAAAACGCCAGGCAGCCAAATGCGCTCAAAGTGGTAAGGCTGCAAACAATAAGCGCCAAATGCGTGCGTTGCCGATCTTCCGCGCCGCCCGCTTCGCGGTTGAAGAACAGCGCATAATTGAGCCCGATGCCCAGCACCAGCAACAGTGAAACCAGGTGGAAGAGATTAAGTCGCTCGCCCACAACCAGCAGCGATGCCAGGGTGACACCCAGTGCGGCGAGCACGGGTTTAAGTACCCGCCAGATTCGACTGGGCTGGCGCAAACCCCAGGCCAGCACCAGCGTGATCGCAAGCATGCCCAAACCGGTCAAACGTAGCGATTCGTTGCGGTAGCCGTTGATCAGGCGATTGGATTCGGCTTTCAAATCGAGAAGAGTTACGTCGCGGCTTTCGATTGGTGCAAACTGTTGAGCGAGCCCGGTCGGGTCTTCCACGCCGCGCAATGGCAGCAGCGCTACCCACTCGCTGCCGCTCCGGAAAAGCAGCGAATTCACTTTCAAGGCAAAGGCCGTGCCTTGCAAATCGCGCTCTTGCATCAGCGGCGCCAGCCTTGCCGCTTCCACATCGTTAAGGAAGGGCGCGAACAAGCCTTCGCGGAAAGGCAGCCCGCGCAAAGCTTCGCTCAAGTTTTTCCGCAAGGTTATGTTGTCCGGTAGCGCCGCCCGACGCTCAGCCTGTTTTTTTTGGCTGGGCAGGTACCGGAACGCGCCCTCGAAGCCGGAAATAAACTTCCGCGCCGCCAACCCATGCAATGTCTGCGCAACCGCTTCGCTTCTTTGCAAAACCTGTTCGCGTTCCCGGCCCGTCACCACGACCAGATGCCGCACATCGGGCGCGCCAAGCTCGTTGCGCAATTCCTTGTCCAGCTGTTTTGCCGCTTCCGGTATCGGATTGAGATTGGCAAGATCGTCGTCCCATAACGTTTCGCGGCGCGCGATGAGGATTACGCAAGCGGCAATCAACGCTACGCCCACGCCTCTCGCCGACATCGGCGAAGCCGATAGCCAACTCAACCCTGCCACAGGTTTAAGCTGACGCGGTGCAAAACCCTCTGGCGCAAGCAGCGGCAGGATCCAGCGTGTCACGGCGCCCGCGACCAACACCCCGGTCATGGAGAGCAGGCCCAGTTGCGATAGCCCGTTGAAACTGGAAAGCAGCATGGTCAGTCCGCCGAACACCGTGGTCAGCACCGCCAGGCGCAGGGTCGGCCAGATGCGCTTTAAAGTGTCGGCGACCCGTTCTCCTTTCGCCACGTGGGTGAATAGATAACTGGGGTAATCAACCGCTTCCCCGATCAGCGTCGCCGCAAAACCCAACGTGATGCCGTGCACCATGCCGAAAACCACACCCACCACGGCGATGCCGGCAAGCAGCCCGCTGACCACCGGCAGCAGGCCCAAAGCCAGAACCGTGAAAGAACGGTAGACGCTGAACAGAATCGCGAATACCAGCACCGCGGCAATCAGTGTCAGCCGCCAGGAGTCGCGCTCGATGATGGCTCGCGATTCCGCGGTGAATACGCCCGGCCCCGTCAACAACAAATGCATGTCCGCCAAGGGGCGCGCAGCAGTAAAAGCGCGGCTCGCCGCCGCCGCGACCCGGCCTTGCGCCTCTACATCAAAGCCCGCTGCCTTGGTTTCCGCAATCAGCAGCGCGCGCTTTCCATCGTGTGAAAACCAGGCGCCGTAGCGCTCTTCCGGGCCGCCGCCAAACGACGTCATCAGGCGCGATAACTCGCCGCTGGGATCTTGCGCCAATACCAGCTTGACGAACGCACCGGCAGGCGATGCGAGCAGCTCGAGATCGTTTTGCAGCGCCTCACGCAGGGCCGGGACACTAAAATGATCGGGGGTAACCGCGGGGCTCAACAAGTAGCGGTGGCGAAGCAGCAGTTCGCGCTCATTGGCGATTGACTGCGCTTCACCGTTGTTGGCGTAGTTGAAAAGGCCAGTGTCGCGCAATCCCTGCACCATTTTGCGGCTGACTTCGGCCAGCGCGCGCGGGTCGTTGCCTTCCACCGCCACCAGCATGAGCCGGGCGGCAACACCGCTCTTCAATTGCTCCACCAGCAATTGCTGGCTGCGCGTGGCGGAGGAGGGCAAAAAAGCGGTGAGATCGGTGACCACTGGAGTGCGCAGCACCAGCCAGGCGCAGACGCCGAGGAATGACAACCACAGGAGCAAACGCGGCTTCAAAATTCGTTTCTGCTGATGGCCATCACCGACCGGTCGCCGCCGGTTTCAAGAATTTCCACGCTTTGGATGCAATTTTCCGCGCCGCCGATTTTTATCGTTTGCACATAACGCGCCATCTGCGCGTCAAGCGGCTCCAGAGTAAGCCGCCACTCCTGCCTGCCGCCTTCGAGCGCGATGCGGTAGAAGCGTTGAAGTAACGCCAAATCGCCGGCCAGTGTGGCGCGGATGCTCTCGACAAAAGCCCATGCGATCGGATAGTTTTGTAGCGCCAGGCTACGCCTCTCGCCTTTTTTTTCTATCATTAGGACATCCCCGTCCGCCGTCATCCGCTCCTCATAGGGAGCCAGGACCTGTTTCTCTATGAATCCAGGACGGCTATAGGCGAGCGTTCCCGATGAGGTGAGCGGCGCGGTCAATATTGCCAAGTGTTTTTCTTCGGTGAAGCGGGCGCGCGACGACTCCACTTGCGCCATGCTCTGCATCAATTGCGGCAAATCCCAATCCGCCTGGCCGGCGCTTGCCGCTTGGGATAGAAACAAGATAAAAATAAACAGCGGTCTATACATACATTAATTGTTGCGCCAGAAATCGTAAAAATTGAACCAATTATACGGCGCCTGCCGGCAGTAGTATTCGAGCCGGTTGACATAGCGCTCTACCCATTCCCGCAGTTCTTCCGAACGCCGCGACGGATCCAGCGTAATTCGCTGCGCAAATGCCTCGAAATTAATGTCGTAACGCCTGCCGCCGCGGTAAAAACCAAAAAACAACACGACCGGAACTTCTAGGAGGGCGGCCATGAGCAACGGCCCCTCGGGAAACCGCGCCTCTTCCCCGAGAAAGCGGCAGGACACAGCCTTGTCGCTCTGAAACGTGCGGTCGCCGAGCACGCCGACGATTTCGCCGCGCTCGAGACATTCTTTCACCTGCAGCAAAGTTTGCGGCTTGCCCAGGGGAATGATGCGTTCCGGAATTTCCGTATGCAGGCCGTGCACCGCGCGGTTTATCTTGCTGGCGTTTTCCATGTGCATCAGAATATTGATCGGGAGTTTTTTCTCCAACGTCCCGTACGCGCGCAGGATTTCGAAACTGCCAAGGTGCGAGCCCAGCAAAACGCAGCCCGCACCGCGTTCCAGCGCGCACTCCAGTGAATCGAGCCCGTGCACTTGCACGTCGAAATAGCCGTGTTGTCCCGACAGCAAATACACCCGGTCGTGTATGGTGGAAGCAAAAGTGTGGTAGTGCCTGAACAGGTCGCGCCAACCGGTCTTTCGTCCGAGCACGCGGCTCAGGTACAAACGCGAAGCCCGTCTTGCATGCAGGGAAAAAACAATAAAGTACGCGCATATAGGGTAGAGGAATATCCGCGCGGCGTTACGGCCAAGCTTCAGCGTCAGCCAAATCAGCAGCCGCATGGCAGTGAGGCTGCCGCGCTCCCGCTGCGCAAGCCAGGCCTCACTCACTGTTTTTCCCGCCCGAGAACGCAGGTAACGCAAGCTGCCGCTTGCGATTCGGGTCTCGCCGCGGGTGATGACAAACCGAATCAGGCTGTCACCCGCCATTTCCAGGCTTACGTCAAATTTTTCGCCGGGGTGGAGGACCGCGCTGAACTTGGTTGCGGGCACCGCCACAATTTTTATGCCCGGCCCAAAGCCCTGCTCTGCCGCGTGCATGACCCGGCTTAACAGCACCGCGCCCGGAACCACCGGATTGCCCGGAAAATGTCCCGTCAGCGCCGGATGAGCGGGGGTAATCTCGTCGCTCCAGGTATAACGCATCAAGTTTTCCCGAATGGGCCTGCAGGCGACAACTCGGCGGCGAGCCTGCGCAGGTTTTCACGCGGCAGCTTGCCGGTGGCGTTGCGCGGCAGGGTTTTCACCAGGTACAGCGGGCGCGGCAAAAAAACCGGGTCAATGCGCTTGCGCAGCTCGGCGAGAATCGTCTCAGCGTTTAATCCCGGCGCCACGGCAAAAGCAACCAGGCGTTCGGCTACGGCACCGGCTTCATCCGGGATGAAAAATATTCCGTCCATCACGCCCGCTACCCGGTTAAGCTCGGCATTGAGCGCCTCGAGCGAAGCACGCTTTCCTCCAATTTTCACCAAATCGGCGAGGCGGCCGTGGAGGCTGAATTCCTGCTCGCTGTGGATGCTGATGTGGTCGGCAAGCCGTGACGGTTGCGGGATGTGCCCGCCTTCGACCCAGGCTTCCTCGCCTTTCCCGTAAACCCGCACGCCTTCCAGCGTACGCCAATTCTCCAGCGAAGCGGCATGACGCAGCGCCACGATGCCGGCTTCGGTGCAACCATATACGTCATGCACCCGGGTTTGCCACAGGGTTTCCACTTGTTGGGCCAAGTCGGGCGCTAACGGCATGGTCGCCGAAAGCACGCCGGCAAGGCCGCCGAGTTTCAACCTTTCGGCGATGCACGCGCGCAAATGCAAGGGGGTGGTCATGAGCCAGCGCGGGGACGGGATTTGTTCCAGCGCCGACCGGATGTCCGCTGGCAGCAACGGCCGCCCGTAGTGCATCATCGCGCCCCATTGCAGCGGCAACAGGACGGTGGTTTCCATGCCGTACAAATGTTGCGGCGGAATGGTTCCCAAAATACTCGATCCGGGCAACAAACCTATCCGTTCGCCCACTGCCTGCGCCACTTTGACCAGCGAAGCCCAGTTTTTCACGTGCGGCGTGGGACTGCCGGTACTGCCCGAAGTGAAAACAATTATGGCGACCTGCGCGGCGGCTATATGCGGGACAGGCAAAGTTTTTGAAGTGCAATTGTCATTCGCCTGCACCGGGAAAACATCAAGCCCTTCCGGTACGTCGTCGTGATCTGCAAGGCAATACGCGTCGGGATAATCCTCGCCGAGCCTGCGCAATACGTCTTCCGCGCGGCTCGGCGGCAACAGGCTCACCTGGCCCGCTTGCAGGGCGGCGGCAAAGCCCAGCAGGAAATGATAACGGTCTTCGCACAGGTTCAATACATGGCGCTTTTGCGGCAGATGCACCATAAGTTGCGCAACCTCGCTCATGAAACGCGCGATACTAATAGGTTTGCCCTGGTGGCAGGCAATGATACTTTCCGGTCCGTGCCCGGCAAGCAAGGGATAGGTCTCGGTCATTGGAAATAGGCTAAGATTTAAGGCGCGCTGCGCCCTTGTCCCAGATGCTGCGGATAACCTGAAAAGGCGGGGCGTGATGATAATGCCGGTAGCGAATGCGCCGGTAAACAAATTCCCCGAAGAACAGAAACCCCACCAGCAGATAATTAACCAGGTTGCTAAACAATGACCAGACCGTCAGTGGAGCAAAAGCCGCGAGCAGGATGGAAAGCAGGGCCATCAGGGCGAAAAACACGGTCCAAATCCAGGTAAGCCGCCGCGTATACTGGGCAAGCTCGGCAGGCAGTTCCCCACGCTCCAGCCGCGCAATCCGGCTGATGACGGGTTCGCGGCCCTCGCGCAGACTCATTCCAAAAAACCCGCACCCAAGCACATTGATGATAACCGGCGGGCAGAAGAGCAGGATTCCGGGGTCAACTGGGACCAGCAGCAGCAGGGGCAAAACCGCCGCAACCAGCCATTTGCTTCTCCCCGGCAGCAATGCCGCGGCAACCAGGATCAGTAACACCAGCATGCCGATGCCGAGCGCAAAGTTTTGATAGATTACCGCGTAATGCGTGACAGCCGGATAGAAGCAAAGCATGATGACCCATACCCATATGCGTAGCGGCAGCGCGGAACCGGTCGGCTTATTTGGTGCAGTTTTGTCCAATGTGGGCCGAAAGGGAGCGCGATGAGGCAAAAATACGCCGATTGCCGGCGTCGTCCGAGCGCAGCTGGAAACCGTATTTTTTGGAGACCGCCAGCGCGATCTCCAGCATGTCTATGGAATCAAGGCCGAGGCCCTCGCCAAACAAGGGGGCATCCGGATCAATTTGCTCCGCGGTGATTTCCAGGTTCAGCGCATCCACGATGAGTTGCGCCACTTCTCTTTCCAGGTCCTGTATTTTTTCCATTCTCCTCGGTTCCCGCACCCGACCATTGCTGCGGCGGATTGTCCTTAAAACGCGACTTAATCATTTTAACTGCCGCTGGTTAAACCCTACAAGGCGCGCACTAATATCAACAGGCTGATTTTCTGCTTCTACCGTCGTTTTGGAAACCGCGAACAGCCAAGCGCAAAGCCGGCCTAAAACACGTAGGATATGGGCAAGACATACTGCCGTTGCTGGCTGGAGCCCCGATAATCAGGCAAGGTAAGCGCCACAGCCCCCGCCTCTGCTTCCCCACAACGGCAACTGCTCTGACTGCGCTAGCACGGGTAAGCAAAGTGTATAAATCGCCGATGCACGCCTAACTATAATACTTTTTCACTAAACAACCCGCACCCCTGGGCACCGGCCAAGGGCAGGCTGGCCGTGATGCGGGAATTAAAGCGTGCCCAGCTGGGCGCGAATTCCCTTATCGAGATTCTGAATCCAGCCGTTGTAGTTCGGATGGATTCTGCTGCCGTCGTAATTCAGATGCACGCTGTCTTTGTAATTGATGCTGTAGCTCTGGGTGTCGTAGCTGATGTTCACAACCGCAACATGACTGCGCAGCTTTAGCGTGCCGACGATATTGCCCAGGCTCACCGTCTCCATTTGCCAGCCCAGGGTCGCGCCCGCGGCGGTGATGGCTTTGCCTGCCTGATCCAGTGATATTTTTTGGCCGCTGCCGGTTTGCAGCGGCGCATTGGCGATATTCAATACCGGTGTTGCGCATGCCGCCACTAACAGGATACCTGCGGCAATAATCAGTCCTAACTTGATGTTTTTCATGATTTTCCCCTTTAGCTTGTCAGTCTAAACACGGGACAAAAGTTTTATACGCAGCCACCTCTAAAATTGCATAGCGCATTCGCCACGCTTAATGAATTATATGGAGAACCGGTACGGTGTCAACGATGACGGCACCTTGCTTATATCAACCACAAATCAGCAAGCTGGTGCAACGCGCAAAGGCCGTCGGCGTCGCCATTAAAATATGTCATAAAATGTCATTGCTACTGCTCTGAATGGGCTTACGGAAAAAACAATAATGGATTCGACACTGGCAACGAATGAATCGGTCCCTCGTCCGCGCGGCGCCAGGCTCGCCGCTTATCTCGCGCTAGCTTACCTGCTCCTCATCGTCTATGCCAGTTTGACGCCATTTACCGGTGGCTGGCGCGATCCCGCCGTGGGCCTCTGGTCGTTTCTGTTAGCGCCCTGGTCGCGCCATATCAGGCGCTTCGACACTTTCATCAATTTCCTCGCCTATATTCCGCTGGGTTTTCTGTTAGCGCTGGCGCTGCAATCGCGTTTAAGCATCAAGGCCGCACTGATGGCTTCCACTCTGTGTGGATTCACACTAAGCCTGGGGATGGAAGCGGTGCAAATGTATTTGCCAGCCCGCACCAGCTCCACTCTGGATATTCTGACCAACGGGTTGGGAGGCTTCACCGGCGCACTCATCGCCGCACGCGAGGAGGTGCGCGGGCTGATTGCAGTCCGTCTCGCCGAATTCCGCGACCGCTGGTTTATTCACGGAAGCCTGGGCGATCTGGGACTGGTGCTGCTGGGATTGTGGTTTGTCAGCCAATTGAATCCATCACTGCCCCTGCTGGGCATCGTATTTTTTTCCGAGCGCGTGGATTCCATTGCTCACCGCTTCAGCCTCATGGGCAGTCTCTCGGTCATGTGCAATCTTGTGAGCATCGGTCTGCTCCTGATGGTGCTGATGCGCACCGCCAGGGTGGCCATCATCGCCATGCTTGTACTGTTATTGGCAGCCTCTGTTATCAAGCTTCTGGCCGCGGCGGCGCTATTGAAGCCGGAAGCGCTGCTGCAGTGGCTAACCGCCGAATCGGTCATCGGCATCGGTTATGGCTTGTTTATCGTCGCCGCATCGCTGCTGCTTACGATTCGTCAAATCATTCCGGTGTGTGCTTTTGCGCTGGCGGCGGGTATCTTCGTCGCCCACCTGCATGCGGGCGAATCCCGCTCAAGCCTGGCGCTGCATTTGTTCAGTTGGCATTACGGGCATTTGCTCAATTTCACCGGCCTGGCGCGGATTGTCGCTGAACTGTGGCCGTTTACCGCGCTCGGTTATCTCTACCTGCTGGTGCAAAGACTCCGCGCGGGAATCCGGCATCGAGTATAATAGATTGAGTCGCATTTGCACTCGGCCGGTGCCATGAGCCACTATCAAAGACATGTGTTTTTCTGCTGCAATCAGCGCGAGCCCGGCGAAACCTGCTGCAACAATCATCACGCCAATGATTTGCGCACCTACGCCAAGGAGAAAATCAAGGCGCTGAAGCTGGCTGGCCCCGGTAAAATCCGCATCAACAAGGCGGGCTGCATGGACCGCTGCAATGAAGGCCCGGTGCTGGTGGTTTACCCGGAAGGCGTGTGGTACACCTATGTCGACCAACACGACATTGATGAAATTGTCGAACAACACCTCTGCCGTGGGCGCATTGTTGAGCGCCTGAAAATATAGAGTGCTTTTGCCGCATTGCATCCCCTCACCCTGCGCAAACTGTTCATCGACGGGCCGGCGGGCCAGCTGGAAACCGTCATCGATCATCCTCCTGAAGCGCGCCGGGGCATTGCGCTGATTGCCCATCCTCATCCTCTGTTTGGCGGCACCCTGGACAACAAAGTGGTGCAGACACTCGCCAAGACTTTTGTTGAGTTGGGATATGTCGCGCTGCGCCCCAATTTCCGCGGCGCGGGAAAAAGCGCGGGCGCTTTTGATGAGGGACGCGGCGAAATCGAAGACATGCTCGCCGTCGCCGGATTCGCCCGGCGTGAGTTTGGCAATTTGCCTTTCCTGCTTGCCGGTTTTTCCTTCGGCGCCTTCGTGCAATCGCGCGTGATGACGCGGCTACCTGCGGAAAAGCTGGTGTTGATTGCCCCCGCGGTAGAGCGTTTTGACATCAGCGCGGTTCCGGCAAATACGCTGGTCATTCACGGCGAAGAAGACGATGTGGTGCCACTGGCCTCCGTGCTCAACTGGGCGCGCCCGCAGCAGCTGCCGATTGTCCTGCTGCCCGGCACTGGGCATTTCTTTCACGGGCGACTTACCCAGCTCAAGCAAATCGTACTCGACGCATGCAAGTCCTGAGCGTTCGCGGTTTACGCAAATCCTATGCCGCGCTGGAAGTCGTAGCCGGGATTGAGCTTTCGATCGAGCGCGGCGAATGCTTCGGTCTGCTCGGCCCCAACGGCGCCGGCAAAACCACCACCTTGCGCCTGTGCCTGGGACTCAACGAGCCGAATGCGGGCGAGATTTCCATGCTGGGTTTCCCGGTGCCGCCGCAAGCCAGACAAGCGCGGCTGCGGGTGGGCGTCATGCCACAACACGACAACCTCGACCCGGATTTCACCGTGCGCGAAAACCTGCTGGTGTACGGCCGTTATTTCGGGCTCCCTGACCAGGTAATCAACTCGCGCATTCCCGCTCTTCTCGATTTTGCCGGACTCGCCACGCGCGCCAACGCCAAAATCTCCGCTCTTTCCGGCGGCATGAAGCGGCGGCTCACCCTGGCGCGGGCGCTGGTGAACGATCCCGACCTGATTTTTCTCGACGAGCCGAGCACCGGCCTCGATCCGCAGGCGCGGCATTTGATTTGGGATGGTTTGAAGAAACTCCTGAACCGGGGCAAAACGATTTTGCTCACCACCCATTTCATGGACGAGGCGGAGCGGCTGTGCAACCGCATCGGCATCATGGATCATGGGCGCATCATCGCCAGCGGGACGCCGCGCGACTTGATTGCAAAACACATCGAGGCGCAGGTGGTGGAGGTTTTCGGCGAAGACGTGGAGAAATGGCTGGAACAACACGGGCAAAAATTAGCGCAGCGCTGCGAGCGCACCGGAGAAACCGTTTTTTGCTACACCGGGGAAGCACAACCCCTCATTGACAGCCTGCAGAACGCAAGCCGCCTGCGTTATCTCCACCGCCCGGCCAGCCTGGAAGATGTGTTTTTAAAGCTCACTGGAAGGGAATTGCGCGAGTGATGCCGAACCGCAAATACTTCCGGCCGCCGCAGATCAGCCTGCGCTTCATTCCAGTATGGCGGCGTAATTTTCTGGTATGGAAAAAACTTGCCATACCCTCGATCCTTGGCAACCTTGCCGACCCTTTGCTTTACATGTTGGGATTGGGTTACGGCCTCGGCGTTCTGTTGCCCCAAATCAACGGCATGTCCTATATCACTTTTCTCGCCTCCGGCACGCTTTGCTACAGCACCATGAACACCGCCAGCTTCGAGGCGCTGTATTCCGCGTTTGCGCGGATGCACGTGCAAAAAACCTGGGATGCCATTTTGCATGCGCCGCTCACGCTGGACGACGTTCTGTTTGCCGAAATGGTCTGGGCGTCCAGCAAGAGTTTTTTGAGCGGCATCTCGATTCTCCTGATTATCTGGACGCTTGGGCTGTCGCATTCCTGGCTGATGCTGCTGCTCATCCCGCTCATTGTGCTGATCGGCTTGAGCTTCGCCGGTTTCGGTCTGATAATGACCTCCGTCTGCCCAAGCTACGAGTTTTTCCTGTATTACTTCACTCTCTTCATCACCCCGATGGTGCTCCTGTGCGGGGTATTTTTTCCGGTAAGCCAGTTGCCCCTGTTCTTGCGGGAAATCTCCTCCTATCTGCCGCTCACCCATGCCATAGAACTGGCAAGGCCGCTAGTCAGCGGGCGAGTGCCCGAACGGGCTTTAATGCATATACTGGTTCTTGCCGGATATGGCGCAGTCGGCTTTTATGTGGCGCTGGTATTGACACGCCGGCGGCTGCTGAAATAAACCCAAAAACTCGCTAAACCGCCGATTAACGCAGATGAACGCAGATATTTCAGCAGCCGGAAAAATAATCTGTTTTGTCGGCATTTATCGGCATTTATCGGCGTGTATCGGCGGTTAACTGCGGAATTTAAGTTTATGCTCTGGATCAAAGCCTTTCATATTATTTCAGTCGTGGCGTGGTTTGCCGGGCTTTTCTACCTGCCGCGGCTTTTTGTTTATCATTCGGCAGCCGAAGACTCCATCAGCCTCGAGCGCTTCGTCACGATGGAGCGCAAGCTCTATTTCTACATCATGACGCCGGCGGCGGTGCTGGCGCTGGGTTTCGGCTTCTGGCTGTTGGGTTACGGCTTTTCCGGCATGTGGCTCAATCTGAAACTAGTGCTGGTAATCGCGCTGATTCTTTTTCACATGTTTTGTGGCAAGCTGCTCATCGACATCAAGAACGACCCCAAGAGCCACAGCCGGAAATTCTACCGCTGGGTTAACGAAATTCCCACTGTCATTCTGATTGCAATAGTAATCCTGGTTGTAGTCAAGCCGTTCTGAGTCGTAGTATTCCAATTCATCACTCGTCGCTGGTCATGGAAAAATTCTTTGCATCCTGCCCGCGCGGTCTGGAAAAATCGCTGGCAGCGGAACTTCAGTCTCTCGGCGCGGCGCGGCTCGAAGCGACTGACGGCGGAGTTACCTTTGCCGGCGAGTTCCCGCTCGCTTACAAGGTCAATTTGCACAGCCACGTCGCCAGCCGCGTGTTGTGGTTGCTCGCCCAGCGGCGCTACCAAACCGAGGAAGACGTTTACCGGGCGGCGCATGCGCTGCCGTGGACCGACTGGTTTGAGCCCGAATTGACTCTGCGCGTCAATGTTTCCGCCATTCACTGCTCCCTTCCCAGTCTGGATTTTGTCACGCTCAAAATCAAGGACGCCGTGTGCGACCGCTTCCGCGAGGAAACCGGCAGGCGTCCGAGCGTGGACACGCAGCGGCCGGACCTGCGCATCCACGCTTTTCTCGACGCCAGGGAAATTTTTTTATATCTTGACACCAGCGGCGAACCGCTATTCAAGCGCGGCTGGCGCAAGGTCCAGGGCGAAGCGCCGCTGCGGGAAAACCTAGCCGCGGGAATTCTGCATCTTGCTTCCTGGTCGCCGGGGATTCCGTTCCTCGACCCGATGTGTGGCAGCGGCACTTTTCTAATGGAAGCGGCATTGATGTCGTTCAACATGGCGCCGGGCATGGGGCGGCATTTTGCTTTCGAGAAGCTCAAGAATTTCAATGCGCGCAAATGGAAAATGCTGCTGCATGAAAGCGAACAGGGACAGAAAGCAAAAACTCTCCTGCCGGTTTATGGCAGCGACCTCTATGGCGAGGCCTTGAAACACGCACGCGCCAATCTGGCGGCGGCAGGACTGGAAGGTACGGTCGCGCTCAAGCAGGTCAATGTGCTGGAAATTACGGCGCCGGCAAGCGCGGGGATCATGGTCACCAATCCGCCCTACGGCAAGCGCGTCGGCGAGATTGATGAGCTGGAAAAATTTTATCCACAGCTGGGCGATGTGCTCAAGAAAAAATTCAGCGGCTGGAACTGCTACATTTTCAGCGCCGACATGCGTTTGCCGAAATTGATCCGGCTTAACGCCTCGAAGCGCACGCCGCTTCACAACGGTCCGCTGGAATGCCGGTTGTTCGAATACAAGATCGTCGCTGGATCCATGCGCAAGAACAGACCGGACTAAATAGGGGCGTAAAGCGGAACCAGTGTTCGGCTTATAGACGAGGCGCGAGCTTGGCCCGAAGCGGAGTGTATAAGGCAATACATGAGCATTCGGGACAAGCGAGCAACAAAGTATAGAAGCCGAATACGATGTTCCGCTACACGATATTGAGGTGATCGATGCCGGACATCACATCCTTGTCTTTCGCCTCCGACCCGTGCAGCTTGATTCTCAAGCGCAAGTCGTTGACCGAGTCGGCGTTACGCAGCGCGTCCTCATAGCTGATCTGCCCCGCTTCGTACAGATCGAACAGGGACTGGTCAAAAGTCTGCATGCCCAGCTCGCGCGATCTCGACATGATCTCTTTGATCTCATGCACGTCGCCTTTGAAAACCAGGTCGGAAATCAACGGTGAGTTCAGCATGATTTCGACCGCTGCGACGCGCCCTTTGCCCTCTTTTTTCGGAATCAGGCGTTGCGAGACGAAGGCACGGATGTTCAACGACAGGTCCATCAGCAGCTGCTGTCTGCGCTCTGCAGGGAAGAAGTTGATGATGCGGTCAAGCGCCTGGTTGGTGCTGTTGGCATGCAGCGTCGCCATGCACAGGTGTCCGGTTTCGGAAAAGGCGATCGCGTAATCCATGGTCTCGCGCTCGCGGATTTCGCCGATCTGAATCACGTCCGGCGCCTGGCGCAGCATGTTTTTCAGTGCGGAAAACCAGTTGTCGGTATCCACCCCGACTTCGCGCTGGGTGACGATGCAGTTTCTGTGCTCGTGCACGAATTCCACCGGGTCCTCGATGGTGATGATGTGGCCGTAGCTGTTTTCATTGCGGTAGCCGACCATCGCCGCCAGCGAAGTCGATTTGCCACAACCGGTGCCGCCGACGAAGATAACCAGGCCGCGCTTGGTCATGGCGATGTCCTTGAGCACCGCCGGAAGATTAAGATCCTCGAATTTCGGGATGGTTGTGGTGATAGTGCGCAGCACCAGGCCGACCCGGGCCTGCTGCACAAAAGCGTTGACACGGTAACGGCCGATTCCCGGCGGGTTGATCGCGAAATTACATTCCTTGGTGGCTTCGAATTCCTGCGTCTGCCTGTCATTCATCAGCGCACGCGCGAATTCCTGGGTATGCTGCGGCGTCAACGCCTGGCTGGAAACCGGCGTCACCTTGCCGTCCACCTTGATCGCCGGCGGGAAACCCGCGGTGATAAACAGGTCGGAAGCTTTTTTGCTGAGCATCAGGCGCAGCAGATCGTTCATGAATTTTACTGCCTGCTCTCGTTCCATAATCTGCTCCTTGCGAAACAGCCTTTATCCGAAAAAAATATCCTTGTTCGACGCCTTGCCGCGCGCTTCCTCGGAAGTCACGACACCGCGCTTCACCAGCTCCATCAAGTTCTGATCCAAGGTCTGCATTCCCACGTTCTGTCCGGTTTGAATCGCCGAGTACATCTGCGCCACCTTGTTCTCGCGGATGAGATTTCGGATCGCCGGTGTGCCGATCATGACTTCATACGCCGCCACGCGCCCGCTGCCGTCCTTGGTCTTGAGCAGCACCTGCGATATTACTGCGCGCAAGCTTTCCGAAAGCATCGAGCGCACCATATCCTTTTCCGCCGCGGAAAAGACGTCAATGACGCGGTCCACCGTCTTGGCAGCGGAGCTGGTGTGCACGGTGGCGAACACCAAGTGGCCGGTCTCGGCGGCGGTCAGCGCGAGACGTATGGTTTCCAGGTCGCGCATCTCGCCCACCAGCACGTAATCCGGATCCTCGCGCAGCGAGGAACGCAGAGCGTTGGCGAAGGAGAGCGTGTGCGGCCCAACTTCGCGCTGGTTGACGAGACATTTCTTGCTCTCATGCACAAATTCGATCGGATCTTCCACCGTCAGGATGTGCCCGTACACCTTTTCATTGATATAGTTGACCATCGCCGCGAGCGTGGTGGACTTGCCGCAACCGGTGGGGCCAGTGACCAGCACCAGGCCGCGCGGCTGGTCGGCGATGGCGGCGAAGGTTTTTGGCGCGTTGAGTTCTTCCAGGCTCAACACCCTGGAAGGAATGGTCCGCATCGCCACGCTGGCGCCGCGGTTCTGGTTGAAGGCGTTGACGCGGAAGCGCGCGAGATTGGGAATGGCAAAGGAAAAGTCGAGCTCGAGGTTTTCTTCGTAGATCTTGCGCTGCGAGTCGTTCATGATGTCATACGCCATGTCGTGTACTTCCTTGTGCTCCATCGCCGGCAGATTGACGCGGCGGATGTCGCCATGCACGCGGATCATCGGCGGCATTCCCGCCGAAAGATGCAGGTCGGAAGCCTTGTTCTTGACGACGAAAGCCAGCAGTTCGGCAATATCCATTATAATCCCCGGGGATGTGAAGGCAGGGAGCGCTCACGAACAGCAGGCGCCGTCCTTTCCTCCCTTATTGATGAATCATTATGACCGCAATCGCTTTGGCTTTGCAAGCTGTCAGGGAACGCGTTGCAGCATGCGCCCAAGCAGCCGGTCGGGCACCCCGCGAAATACAGCTCGTCGCAGTCAGCAAGACTTTTCCGCCCAGCAAAATTGTCCAAGCCCATCAAGCCGGGCAGACCGCCTTTGGCGAGAACTATGCGCAGGAAGGAGTGGAAAAAATTCTGGCGCTGGAAAAAATTTTGCTGGAGTGGCACTTCATCGGCCCCATCCAGAGCAACAAGACGCGACTGATTGTCGAGCACTTTGCCTGGGTGCACAGCGTGGACCGCGAAAAAATCGCAGAGCGGTTGTCCATCGCGCGCCCGTCTCATCTGTCTCCACTGCAGGTTTGCATCCAGGTAAACGTAAGCGGAGAAGCAACCAAAAGCGGCATCTCGCCCGGTAATGCGGCGCGGCTGGCCCGATTTATTCAAGATTTGCCCGGGTTGAAACTGCGCGGCCTTATGGCCGTCCCTCAGCCGACCGTGGATTTCGAATTGCAGCGCCGGCAGCTTCGAAAGTTGCGCGAAATGAAAGACGCACTGGTGGCGCAGGGCATCCCGTTGGATACACTCTCGATGGGCATGTCGCACGACCTGGAAGCCGCGATTTGGGAAGGCGCCACGCTGGTGCGCGTCGGCACGGCTATTTTCGGCGAGCGCAAGCCCTGAAGAACAGACCGCAATAACGCTTGCACAACATCGGGCTCAACCCTATACTCGAAACGATTCTTTTTCAACCCTTATCTCAACCCTTATCGGAGTCAAACAAATGAAAAAAAACCTTGCGCCCCTACTTGTTTTGCTTCTGGCTTTGCCGTTCGCCGGCGTGGAAGCGAAAACCCAGAAACCGGCCAAGCTGCCAAAGCTAACTGTGACCCAAACCATCGAAATCAAGGCCTCTCCCGACGCGGTGTGGGGCAAGATCAGCGATTTCAACGGTCTTAACACCTGGCATCCGGCCGTGGCGAAAAGCGAAATCTTGAGCGGCACCAATAACCAGAAAGGCGCCGTGCGCCTCTTGACTCTGCAGGACGGCGGCACCATCAAGGAAAAACTGCTGCGCTATAACGCTAAAGGCAAGAGCTTCAAGTACAGCATCATTGAAGGCGTGCTGCCGGTCAGCCACTACGAGTCCGTGATTCGCGTGAAGCCGGGCAAGAATAGCGGCTCGGTCGTCGAGTGGTTCGGCAAGTTCCAGCGCAAGTCGCCGCTGGTCAATCCGCCGGCCGGAGAGAATGACGCTACCGCGAAAAACACCATCACCGCGATTTACAAAGCGGGCTTGGAGAATCTGAAGAAACTGGCCGAAGGCTGATAATTAGCTTCGCACCGCAGCAACAATGCAAATTACATTCATTGGCGGTGGCAACATGGCGAACGCCATGGTCGGCGGATTGTTGCAAAAGGGCTACGTCGCCGAGAGCCTATGCGTGGTGGATGTCTCCACGGAAGCCCGCGACAATATCAACAACCGCTTCGGCGTTGCCGCTTTTGCGGATCTAAATCAGGGCTGCGCCGAAGCCGGCATCTTCATTCTCGCCGTCAAACCGCAGCAAATGTGCGAAGCCGCGCGAAATCTGAAACCCCTGCTCAAGCAACAATTGGTCATTTCGATTGCCGCCGGCATTCGCACTGCCGATCTTTCGCGCTGGCTTGGAGGTTATACCCGAATTGTGCGGGTAATGCCCAATACGCCGGCGCTGGTGCTCTCCGGCTTCTCCGGCCTTTACGCCATGCCGACAGTAACGCCAGCGGAAAAGCAGCAGGCCGAAGCGATTTTGGGCGCGGTGGGCGCAACGCTGTGGCTGGAGCGCGAGGAGCAACTGGACGCGATTACCGCGCTGTCGGGCAGCGGTCCGGCTTATGTTTTTTATTTCATTGAAGCGCTGCAGCAGGCAGCCAGAGAGCTCGGGTTCGATGCCAATCAAGCTCGGCAGCTTGCGCTCGCCACGTTTTCCGGCGCGGTGAAATTGGCAAGCCAGGGCGAAGACGCACAAGCGCTGCGGAGCCGCGTCACATCAAAGGGCGGCACCACCGAGCGCGCGATTGGCAAGATGGATGAAGCGCAGATCAAGCAACATATCATCGATGCCGTCCGCGCTGCGGCTGGGCGCTCACGCGAACTCGGGGATGAATTCGGCAAGGCGGGATAATAAATGGAACCGGGCGGGATAACCGCGGGCCGCTTTCCCCTTCATCCAATCCTGCTCCCCCGGCGGAGAAGGAATCTTTTCTATCTCCCCCGGGGAGGAGAAGGGTAGGAGGGAGGATATGTTTGGCCAGGCATTGCAATTTCTCCTGGAAACTACGTTTGATCTGCTCGCGCTGGTGCTGCTCATGCGTTTTTACATGCAAACCCTGCGCGTCTCGTTCCGCAACCCGGTAGGAGAATTCGTGGTGGCGCTCACCGACTGGCTGGCGCGACCGGTACGGCGCGCGATTCCCGGCCTTTTCGGATTCGACCTCGCGAGTTTCACCCTCGCCTGGGCCATGCAGGTCATATTACTGCTCTTGCTTTACTGGATTAAAGGCTTCGTTTTTGCCGGCTCTCCCGGCATTGCCGCCGGCATTTTGCTGACCCTCGCCCTGCTGGAAGTTATCAAGCTCAGTGTTTACCTTCTGATTTTCCTGATCATCGTGCAGGTGTTGTTCAGCTGGGTGAATCCCCATGCGCCGCTGGCGCCGCTATTCAACAGCCTGGCCCGGCCGTTCCTGCGCCCGTTCCGGCGCCTGATTCCCCCGATTGGGAATGTGGACTTGTCGCCGCTGTTCGTCCTGGTGCTGGCGCAACTTGTGTTGATTCTGATTACTCAAGCTTATCGCACGATAGCGGGCATGTTTTAAGTTTCCCCTTCTGAGCCTCCAAGCGACGAAATCAAATCAGGGGAATTCGGTGAGCACTGTTTGAGCGCTTAGCGCGAGTTGCGCAGCCGCCCAATTTGCCAACAAACCGAAGGAATCCGTAGGACGGCGCAGTAGGGTGCCCTTTTGGTTCTGGCATAACATGCTTCGCATGTTAGCCTCCGCCGCAACTTCGTTGTCTTTCAGGTTTCTTTCTTTTGGGCAAGCAAAAGAAAGAAACCAGCCGCCGTGCGCCTCGGATCACGGTGAGCGCAGCTTTGTGCGGGGACGAGGCGCAGCGGCTGCAAGAAACACTGTTTCCTGAGGCTTATGCGGCCGCTTCCGCACCCCAAGCTTCGCTGACCGTGTCGCGGCCGCCCACCGGCGAACTTAAACTCACATCAGCACGATATCGTACTGTTCCTGCGTGTACTGCGTTTCCACCTGAAGCGAGACCGGCTTGCCGATGAAGTCGCCGAGCATGGCCAGGCTTTGCGACTCCTCGTCGAGGAACAGATCAATCACATCCTGTGAAGCGAGAATGCGGTACTCGCGCGCATTGAACTGCCGCGCTTCACGCAGCAGCTCGCGCAGGATTTCGTAGCACACGGTCTGCGCGGTCTTCACTTCGCCGCGCCCGTGGCAGGTCGGGCACGGCTCGCACAGCACATGGGCGAGGCTCTCCCGCGTGCGCTTCCTCGTCATCTCCACCAGACCCAGGGCGGTGAAGCCGTTCACCGTCATGCGCGTGCGGTCGCGCGCCAACGCCTTCCTGAATTCCGCCAGCACCGCGTTGCGATGCTCTTCGTTGTCCATGTCGATGAAGTCAATGATGATGATGCCGCCCAGATTTCTGAGCCTCAATTGTCGCGCAATTACTTGCGCCGCTTCGAGATTGGTCTTGAAGATGGTGTCGTCGAAATTGCGCCCGCCGACAAAGCCGCCGGTGTTCACATCCACGGTGGTGAGCGCCTCGGTCTGGTCGATAATCAGATAACCGCCGGATTTCAGCTCGACGCGCCGCGCCAGCGCTTTCTGGATTTCCTCTTCCACGCCGTGAAGGTCAAACAGCGGGCGCTCGCCGGTATAGTGCTCGATGCGCGGCACTACATTGTCCATGTAATTCTGTGCAAACGACTGCATTTTGTGAAAAGTCTCACGCGAATCCACCACCACCCGTTCACTATCTTCGCTCACGAAATCGCGCAATACGCGCAAGCTCAGGGTAAGGTCTTGATAGAGCAGCGTCCTCGGCGGCGCCGATTGCGCTTGTTCCTGAATCCCGTTCCACAGCTTGCGCAAGTACTCGATGTCGGCGAGCAGCTCGCGCTCGCTTGCGGTTTCGGCCATGGTGCGAATGATGAAGCCGCCGCTTTGGTCCTGCGGCAGAAGCTGCTGCAGCTTGTCGCGCAGATGGGCGCGCTCTTCCTCATCCTCGATGCGCTGCGAAATGCCAATATGCGTTTCCTGCGGCAGGTATACCAGCATGCGCCCGGCCGCGCTGATTTGCGTGGAAAGCCGCGCCCCCTTGCTGCCGATGGGATCTTTAATCACCTGCACTAAAAGCTTCTGCCCCTCGTGCAGCAATCTTTCGATGGGCTTCGGCTCTTCGCCGTTTTGCCATTGCCCCCAGATGTCCGCCACATGCAGGAACGCCGCACGGTCGAGGCCGATTTCGACGAACGCCGACTGCATGCCGGGCAGCACGCGACAGACCTCGCCGCAGTAAATGTTGCCGACCAGGCCGCGGCCGCTCACCCGCTCGATGTGCAGCTCCTGTACCACGCCCTGCCCCATCACCGCAACGCGCGTCTCCTGGGGGGTAACGTTAATTAGAATGTCTTCGCTCACAGCACCTGGTATCCGAATTCCCGCATTAATTCTGCCGTCTCGAACAACGGCAGACCCATGATGCCCGAGTAGCTTCCGTCAATTTCCGCAATAAATGCCGCGGCCAAACCCTGGATCGCGTAGCCGCCCGCCTTGTCGAGCGGCTCGCCGGTGGCGACGTAGTTCAGAATTTCCTGGTCCTTGAGCTCGCGAAAGCGCACTGATGTCACGGACAGGCGCAGTTCCAGCCTGCCCTCCAGCTTCATCGCCACCGCGGTCAGCACTTGATGGATTTGCCCTGAAAGCTCCTTCAAGATCCTCACCGCATGTTCGCGATTTTCCGGCTTGCCGATGATTTTCCCGCCCAGCGCCACTGTGGTATCCGCCGCCAGCACCGGGAAGTGCCGCAGCCTTCTTCGAATGACTGACGACCAGCCGGCTTCGGCCTTGGCGCGCACGATGCGCTTCACATAATCTCCCGGGGGCTCGCCGGGATGGGGCGATTCGTCCACGTCGGCACCGCGTACAAGGTATTCCCGAAACAGCACGACCTCGAAATTCACGCCGATCTGTTTTAACAACTCGCGCCTTCTGGGGCTCCTCGAAGCGAGGTATAGGTGCTGGTCGGGACGTTTCATTTTGTTGATTACCGGCGATGATAAGGGTGATTGTGCAGCAACGACACCGCGCGGTAGAGCTGTTCGGCCAGCACCACGCGTGCCAGCGCGTGCGGCAGCGTCATGGCGGAAAGCGAAAGCCACATGTCGGCGGAAGCCTTGATTTCATTATCCAGGCCGTCGGCGCCGCCGATGACAAACCCCACATCGCGCCCCGCCTGCATCCAGCGCGCAAGACTCTGGGCCAGCTGCACCGTGCTCAGCGTCTTGCCCTTTTCATCGAGCACCACGCGCCGGCCGTTGCGCGGCAGGGCGGCAAGAATGCGACCCTTTTCCGCTTCCAGAACTTGCTGGATGCTTTTCCCCGCTCCACGTTTTTCCGGCTTGATTTCGATGAGCTGCACCCGCGCTTCCGGCGGCATGCGCTTTGCGTATTCGGAAAAACCCGCCCCAACCCAGGCCGGCATTTTATCGCCCACCGCGATGATCCAAAGTTTCATCGCCGCCTGGCCTAAACCGCGGCGGCTTTGCGACGGCGCCGCACAGGCTTATGCTCACCACCCCACAATTGCTCGAGATTGTAATAAGTGCGAACCTTGGGTTGCATGATGTGCACCACCACATTGCCGAGGTCCACCAGCACCCAATTGCCGGTCTCTTCCCCTTCCACGCCGTAAACTTTGACGCCCAGCGCCTTGAGTTTCTCCTGCACATTGCTGGAAAGCGCCTTGCTCTGCCGGCCCGAATCGGCGCTGGCGATAATCATGTGGTCGCACAGCGAAGTCATCTTGCGCACATCCAGCACCAAGATATCGCGCGCCTTGATGTCTTCCAGCGCCGCGACCGTAGCTTTTACCATTCTATCGATTCTCATCCGCCTCCAGTATATAAATGATTAATCCGAATATAGTCGAGAACCGCCGGGGGAAGCCAATCGCGCACCGTTGCACCCTCGGCCAGTTGTTCCCGAATCATGGAGGCCGATATATCCACCGGCGTGATTTCCAGAACCACGATGCTGCCGCAAGGGCTGCTGACTGCGGTGCGCGGCGACGGAGCACGGCGTTTGGCGAATTCCGCAGCGAGCACCGGCGGCAAATCCTTAAGCGAGAATCCCGGCCGCAACGCGATGGCGACATGGGCAAGGTTAAACAGCTTTTCCCAGCGCCGCCAGGTCGCAAGCCCGGCAAAGGCATCGGTTCCAAGCAGCAAACACAGCGGACGTGAAGCGCCCACCTCTTGGCGCAGCTCGCTCAGGGTATCGACGGTATAGCGGGCGCTCGTGCGAGAGATTTCCCGCTGATCCACAGAAAACCGCGGGTTTCCGGAAATCGCCAATTGCAGCATATCTACACGCGCTTTAGGCGATGCAAGGGGGGCGGGGCGATGCGGCGGCGTGCCTGCCGGGATGAAACGCACTTCGGCAAGGTTGAGTTGTTCGGCGACTTCAGCGGCAAGCGTGAGATGGCCGTAATGCACCGGGTCAAACGTGCCGCCCAAAATGCCGATAGGGTTTAACGCGTTCACTACAGCAGCAGGCGGCGGATGTCGGAAAGTACCGAGCAGAGATAAGTGGTGAAGCGAGCGGCGGCGGCGCCGTCAATCACGCGATGGTCGTAGGAAAGCGAGAGCGGCAGCAGCAGTCGCGGCACCAATTGGCCATTCTGGTACACCGGCTTCAATTGCGCCTTGGAAACGCCCAGTATCGCCACCTCGGGCGCGTTGATGATGGGCGTAAACGCCGTGCCGCCGAGGCCGCCCAGGCTCGAAATTGAAAAACATCCGCCCTGCATTTCTGCGGGCGAGAGTTTTTTATCCCGCGCCCGCTTGCTGATTTCAGCAAGCTGGCGCGCCAGATCAAACACGCCTTTGCGATCGGCGTCACGTATCACCGGCACTACCAGACCGTCGGGCGTGTCCACCGCCACACCGATGTGGTAATACTTTTTGAGCACAAGGTTCTCGCCGCTTTTGTCCAGCGATGCGTTGAATTCCGGATGTGCTTTCAGCGCAGTCACGCAAGCCTTGATTAAAAACGACAGCATGGTGAGCTTGAAGCCCTGCTTTTCGGTTTCCGCGCTGTTTGACTTGCGGAAGGCTTCGAGGTCGGTGATGTCGGCTTCATCGTGCTGCGTCACATGCGGAATGCTCACCCAGTTACGGTGAAGATTGGCGCCGGAAAGCTTCTTGATGCGTGACAGCGGCTTGGATTCGACGGGGCCATACTTGGCGAAATCCACCTGCGGCATTTCCGGAAGCGCAAAACCTGCGCCGCCACGCGGTCGCGACAGCTCGCCCTTTACATAGGCCTGCACATCTTCCTTGAGGATGCGGCTCTTCGGCCCGGAACCGCTGACTGGATCGAGATTAACACCCAGCTCGCGCGCGAAGCGGCGCACCGAGGGGCTGGCGTGAGGAAGGTGCATACGTTCCGGCATCTGCGGCAGCGTGGGCGGTGGCAGCTGTTTCCCCCCGCCCTTACTTTCTTGCATCAAGGAGGAAGGAACGACTTCCCCCTCACTCATTTCGAGGGAGCGATAGGTTGGGAGCGCGGCGACAGTTTCGACGACTTTTGCCGGCGCTGCCGCGGCGACTGCAGCTTCCTCGTTGGCTTCAATCGCAAGCACCACCGAACCTTCAGAAACCTTGTCGCCCACTTTCACTTTCAGCGCTTTCACCACTCCGCTGTAGGGAGAAGGAATGTCCATGGTGGCCTTGTCCGACTCCAGCGTGAGCAGCGGATCTTCCTTGCTTACCGCATCTCCGGGCTTGACCAGCACCTCGATAACAGGAACGTTCTTGAAGTCGCCGATGTCCGGCACTAGCACGTCTTTTACTGCACCCATTTTCCTAGTTAAACCGTGGCGGGATTGGGTTTGTCGGGATCAATGCCGTACTTCTTGATGGCCTCAGTGACCTTGGATGCGGGCACGATGCCTTCATCGGCGAGCGCTTTCAACGCCGCCACTGTGACATTGCGGCGGTCCACCTCGAAGAACTTGCGCAGCTGCTCACGGGTGTCGGAACGACCAAAGCCGTCGGTGCCCAGCACCAGATAATGCCTGGGCAGGAAGGCGCGGATCTGATCGGCGTAAACCTTCATGTAATCGGTCGCGGCAATAACCGGCCCGCGGCGATCTTTCATGCAGGTTTCGACATAGCTCAGGCGCGGCTTGGCCTCCGGATGCAGCAGATTCCAGCGCTGCACATCCATCCCCTCGCGCCGCAGCCCGTTGAAGCTGGTCACGCTCCAAATGTCGGCGGCAACGCCGAAATCTTTTTGCAGTAATTCCGCCGCCGCGATCACTTCGCGCAAAATCGTGCCGCTGCCCATGAGCTGCACTTTCGGCGTTTTCTGGTCCGCTTTCGCTTCGCTGAAAAGATACAGGCCTTTCAGTATCCCCTCTTCAGCACCCTTGGGCATGGCCGGATGCGGGTAATTTTCGTTCATCAGGGTAAGGTAATAAAAGACGTCTTCCTGCTCCTTGTACATGCGGCGCAGCCCGTCCTGCATAATCACGGCGAGCTCATAAGCAAAAGTCGGATCATAGGAAACGCAATTGGGAATGGTGGAAGCAATCAAATGGCTGTGGCCGTCCTCGTGCTGCAGGCCTTCGCCATTCAAGGTGGTGCGCCCGGCGGTGCCGCCAAGCAAAAAGCCGCGCGCGCGGGAATCGCCCGCCGCCCAGGCCAGGTCACCTATGCGCTGGAAGCCGAACATCGAATAAAAAATGTAGAACGGGACCATCGATACGCCGTGCATGCTGTAAGAAGTCCCGGCGGCGATCCACGACGACATGCCGCCCGCTTCGCAGATGCCTTCCTGCAGAATCTGCCCGTTCCTGTCTTCCTTGTAGAACATGAGCTGGTCGGCGTCCTGCGGCGTGTAGAGCTGGCCCACCGAGGACCAGATGCCCAGTTGGCGGAACATGCCCTCCATGCCGAAGGTGCGCGATTCGTCGGGAACGATGGGCACGATGCGCTTGCCGATGTTCTTGTCCTTGACCAGAATGTTCAGAAGACGCACAAACATCATAGTGGTGGAAGCTTCGCGCCCTTCGGTGGTGGCTTTGAGCAAGGAATCGAAGGCCGCGAGCCCCGGCACTTCCAGCGGCTCCGCCTTGCGGCGGCGCGAGGGCAGATAACCGCCCAGCGACATGCGGTGCTCGCGCATGTAGTTGAGCTCGGGCGAGTCCTCCTCGAATTTCAGATAAGGCACTTCCTCGATTTTGTCGTCGGGAATCGGCAGATTGAAACGGTCGCGGAAGGATTTGAGGGAAATTGTGCCCATCTTCTTCTGCTGATGAGTGATGTTTTGCGATTCGCCGGCCTCGCCCATGCCGTAACCCTTGACCGTCTTGGCGAGTATCACCGTGGGCTGGCCCTTGTGCTTCACCGCCGCGCTGTAGGCGGCGTAAATCTTGTGCGGGTCGTGGCCGCCACGGTTCAAGCGCCAGATGTCGTCGTCGGTCATGTTGGCGACCATCTCCAAAAGCTCGGGATATTTGCCGAAGAAATACTTACGCACGTAAGCCCCGTCTTTGGACTTGAAGGTCTGGTATTCACCGTCCACGCATTCATCCATGAGCTTTTGCAAAAGCCCCTTGGTGTCCTTGGCCAGCAGCGGGTCCCAGTAACTGCCCCAGATGAGTTTAATCACGTTCCAGCCGGCGCCACGAAAGTCCGCTTCCAATTCCTGGATGATTTTGCCGTTGCCGCGCACCGGCCCATCGAGGCGCTGCAGATTGCAGTTCACCACGAAAATCAGGTTGTCGAGCTTCTCGCGCGCGGCGATGCCGATGGCGCCCATGGATTCCGGCTCGTCCACTTCGCCGTCGCCGACAAAGCACCAGACCTTGCGCTCCTCGGTGTTGGCGACGCCGCGATCATGCAGGTATTTCATGAAGCGGGCCTGGTAAATCGCCATCAGCGGGCCAAGTCCCATCGAGACGGTGGGAAACTGCCAGAAATCGGGCATCAGCCACGGATGGGGATAGGAGGACAGGCCCTTGCCGCCCACTTCCTGGCGAAAGTTGTCGAGCTGCTCTTCGGTGAGCCTTCCCAACATGAATGCGCGGGCGTAAATGCCCGGCGCCGAGTGGCCTTGCACGTAAACCAGGTCGCCGCCGTGTTTTTCAGACGGCGCGTGCCAGAAGTGGTTGTAGCCAACGTCGTAAAGCGTGGCGGCGGAAGCAAAGCTTGCAATGTGGCCGCCGACATTAGTGTTCTTGTTCGCGCGCAGCACCATGGCAAGCGCGTTCCAGCGCGCGTAGGAACGGATGCGGTGTTCCAGCTCATGGTTGCCGGGAGAATGCTCTTCCTTTGCCGCGGGGATGGTGTTGATATAGGCGGTGTTGGCGCTGTAGGGAAGGTAAGCGCCCGAGCGGCGCGCTTTCTCGATGAGCCGTTCCAGGAGATAATGCGCGCGGTCGGGACCCTCCCGCTCAAGAACGGCTCCCAGTGCCTCCAGCCATTCCTGCGTTTCTTGGGGATCGTGATCAGGGAATCTGTCCATAGTGACCACCTTTGGTTAAGGTTTGCTGACGTATCCTCCACTTGTGGTGAAAGAAACAAAAAATAAAATTATAACACCAACACATAAGGGTAAACGTCTTGCTGGGATTTCGGTAGTGCGTCAGTTTGAATTTGCCCTTTAGTGCGCCCGTTACCTTGCGGCGTTAGGTTTTGTTGGCATCCAGCCGGAATTTCACGTAGGAGCCCGGCGCATCTTCCAGCACCTTGAGCTTGCCTTTGCCGGGGATGCGCGGTGCGACCTTCTCGCCGCCAAATTTCTCCACCCACTTATCCCAATCCGGCCACCATGAGCCTTCATTTTGCTTGGCACTTTTCAGCCATGAATCCACGTCTGTGGCAAGTTTGGCATTGGTGCGATAACCGTATTTGTTGGCGACAGGCGGATTGATTACGCCGGCGATATGGCCTGACCCGCCCAATACAAATTTCACCGGTCCGGCGAAAAGATTGGTGCCGGCATAAGTGGTTTTCCATGGCGCGATATGGTCTTCTACGGTGGACAGGAAGTACGCCGGTGTTTTCACTTTGCTTAAATCAATCGGCTCACCGGCAAGCGTCAGCCCGCCCGGCTCTTTCAGCAGATTCCTGATGTACATGTTGCGCAGATAATAACCGTGCATTTTCGCCGGCATGCGGGTGGAGTCCGAATTCCAGAACAGCAGATCGAACGGGAACGGGTCCTTGCCGAGCAAATAATTATTCACCACGAACGACCAGATCAAATCGTTCGAACGCAGCATGTTAAAGGTGGTCGCCATCTCCGAGCCTTCGAGATAGCCGCGTTCCTCCATTTTTTTCTCCAGCGCGCTCACCTGCTGCTCGTCCACGAACACGCCCAGCTCGCCGGGTTCGCTGAAGTCAATCAGGGTAGCAAAGAAAGTGGCGCTGGCAATGCGATTCTCTTTCTTGGCCACCATGTAACCGAGCGTCGCCGCGAGCAGCGTGCCCCCAAGGCAGTAGCCGATGGCGTTGATTTCCTTTTCGCCGGTGGTTTTTTCGATGGCGTCCAGCGCCGCCATCGTTCCTTCCAGCAGGTAATCCTCGAAATTCTTGTGCGCGAGTTTTGCATCCGGATTGACCCAGGAAATCACGAACACGGTATGCCCCTGATCCACCGCCCACTTGATGAAGGAATTGTTCTCGCGCAGATCCAGGATGTAAAACTTGTTGATCCACGGCGGAATAATCAGCAGCGGCCGCTGATAGACTTTTTCGGTGGTCGGCTGATATTGGAGAAGCTGCATCAGCTCATTTTGGTACACTACTTTGCCTTTGGTGGTGGCGACGTTTTCGCCCAGCTTGAAGGCATCGAGATCGGTCATCTTAATGCGCAGTTGCTTGTGGTCGCCACGCTCCATGTCTTCAAGCAGGTTTTTTAGGCCCTTGACCAGGTTCTGGCCGCCTGTCCCCACTGTTTCACGCAGGACTTCGGGGTTGGTGAGCACAAAATTGGTCGGCGAAAGCGCGTCGATGAACTGGCGCGTGAAGAAATTCACCTTCTTGGTGGTCTGCTCATCCAAACCTTCGACGTTCGCCACCGCGCCATGCAGGTGACGTGCCGCAATCAAATAAGACTGCTTGATGTAGTCGAACAAGAAATTCTGCTGCCAGGCCTCATCCTTGAAGCGCCGGTCTGCGGGATCGGGTTCGGCCACCGGCTCGGCATTCTGCCCCATCATTTTCATCACTGATCCCTGCCACAGCGCCATGTAATCCTGCCACATTTTCCACTGCATTTCGGCGAGCCTGAAGGGATCGGCTATCATTTTCGCGGTGAGATCAAGAAACGCTTTGCCAATGCCCAGTTCATCCGCTGTGCCGAGATTGGCGACCGCGTGGCGCTTGAGGAACTCGGAAACCATTTGCTGGCTCCGCTGCGCTATGTCGACATAGGCCTTAGAAAGCTGCGCCGGGTCAGTTGAAATTGTCTGTTGTGCGCTCATCAATCATTTCCTTATGAAACCTCGCGTTCAGCCACAGCGTTACTGTACACGGGCAAAGCGATACACGCCGTCATCACCGTCAAGTCTACGCACATCGCCGCGAGCATGAGGTGATCCAGGTGCGTGATGGTCTCTCCCATGGCGAAGAACACCCGTTTGGGCCACAGCCTTATTCATCACTTTACGTTTACGTAAAAGGCAGTGTATATTGTAACTGTTTCTTTACCTTTTGGGGTGAAAACTAATGAGTACTTTCACCATTACCGACCTCGCTAAAGAGTTTGAACTCACCACCCGCGCTATCCGTTTCTATGAAGATCAGGGACTCCTTGTCCCTTCCCGCGACGGTCGCAACCGCGTTTACAGCAAGCGCGACCGGGTTCGGCTTAAACTCATATTGCGCGGTAAGCGACTGGGGTTTTCTCTAGGAGAAATAAAAGAGTTTTTCGATTTATATGCCTCGGCCCAGGGAGAGAAAGCGCAACTCAAGCAATACCTGAAAATACTGGCGCAGAAGCGCACCATGCTCGAAGAAAAGAAAAAGGACATTGAGGCGGTATTGTCCGAAATCGACATGCTCGAAGCCCAATGCAAAAGAATCCTGGAAAAACAGGAGTAGGTTAAAGAACCAGCATGATTTACGTTTACGTAAACGTAGCTTACTATGATTCCAAGCTTGGTCCGACTACGTTAGTGAAAAATGAAGATATTTCAAGCAGTTGACCCTAATTGTAAAGAGCGCTACGTGGCAGCTTCTTTCGCCAGCAGATGATGGCCTACTTGGGTGCGGGATGGGGGCTCGGCCCAGGCTATTGCGAAATCCGTCTTCCCTACAAGCGTGATCTTTCGCAACCACACGGTTTCTTTCATGGCGGCATAATTGGCACCATCGGCGACTCCGCCGACGCCAGCGTGCTAACCGAGGTGCGGCGCTGATAATTTTGGAAGCAATGAAAATGGAGCACACCGTCACCGCGCCGGTGCAAGGCCGCATAAAACAGATACACTATCCCAAGGCGCGGAGGTGAGCGAAGGCGCGGAGTTGATTGCTTTTGAAACCGGCGGGGCAGGCGAATGAATTTGCCGCAACACGTGAAAATGGTCGAGGTGGGGCCGCGCGACGGGTTGCAGAACGAGGCCGCCAATGTTCCGACTCCGATCAAGATCGAACTTATCGAGCATCTGGCCGATGCCGGGTTGGCGGTGGTGGAAGCGACGAGCTTCGTTTCACCAAAATGGGTGCCGCAAATGGCGGACAACGCCCAGGTCATGGCCGGCATCAAGCGCCAGCCCGGCGTGAGCTATCCGGTGCTGGTTCCCAACATGAAAGGCTTTGAAGCCGCGCTTGCCGCGGGCGCCGAGGAAATTGCGGTATTCAGCGCGGCTTCCGAAGCCTTCTCGCAAAAAAACACCAACTGCTCGATTGCGGAAGGATTG
Source organism: Burkholderiales bacterium (assembly GCA_035543335.1). NCBI lineage: Bacteria > Pseudomonadati > Pseudomonadota > Betaproteobacteria > Burkholderiales > Burkholderiales bacterium. The sequence goes on along the minus strand of DASZZH010000023.1, from coordinate 34,273 downwards.
GAACGCTTCAGCGCAGTGTGCGAAGCGGCGCAAGCAAAAAACATTCGCGTGCGCGGCTACATCTCATGCGTGCTCGGCTGCCCATATGAAGGCCAAGTTTCGCCCAATAAGGTCGCCGATGTGGCGGTACTGCTCTACGGCATGGGTTGCTACGAAATTTCGCTCGGCGACACCATCGGCGTCGGCACGCCCGGCAAGACCAAAGCCATGCTTGAAACGGTTGCCGAAAGAGTGCCGGTGGAAAAGCTCGCGGGGCATTTTCACGATACTTACGGCCAAGCGCTGGCAAATATCTACGCCGCGCTCGGATGCGGGATTTCGGTCATCGATAGTTCAGTAGCAGGACTAGGCGGCTGTCCTTATGCCAAAGGCGCTTCGGGCAATGTCGCTAGCGAAGATGTGCTATACATGTTGAATGGCCTGGGAATTGAAACCGGCGTGAATCTCGACAAGCTGATAGATACCGGCTTGTTTATTTCCAACTTTCTCGGCCGTGCTCCAGTATCCAAAGTTTCGCGCGCGATGACCGCCAAGCGCTTAAGCTGATGACCGATCCCGGCAATCTTCCAGCGCCCATACCGACGGGGTACCGATTCGGCATGCCTGTCGTGCCCATTAAAATCACCAGTTAGTTTCACTCATTTCCGGCCCGTAGATCTGCTCCGGCGCCTCCGTTATCTTTTAATGGCAGAAGCGTCGTGATACAGTTTGCTCCATTTAAGCGAAAAATCCTTCGGCCAATTCCGCAGTTTTTGCCTATCCCATGCGATTGATGGTGTTGCGGCTTGCCGCTTTTTTTCTCCTTGCCTTAGCCAGCCTGGCTTGCGCAGCCGGCGGGCGGCATGTCACGGATGCAACCTGGCGCGAGATAGCGCTGCCGGCGGAAGTGAAAAGGGTTTACGCCGTCGGCCCGCCTGCTTCGGTGTTTGTGTTTGCGATCGCGCCGGAAAAGCTCATCGGCTGGACGCGGGCGATGCGTCCCGATGAAGCAGCGTTTCTGCCGTCGCAATATGCGAATTTGCCGGAACTCGGCCGGCTTACCGGCCGCGGCAACACCGCCAACGTGGAAGTGGTGCTTGCGGCGAAACCCGACCTGATTGTTGACGCCGGCTCCACCGCGCCGACTTTCGTCTCACTGGCGCAGAAAGTGGAAACGCAGACCGGCATTCCCTATCTCTTACTCGACGGCAGGCTCTCGGAAACGGCAAAATCATTTCGCGCGCTGGGCGAAGCCGTCGGCGAAAAAGCGCGAGGCGATGCGCTCGCCGATTATGTGGAACGGATGCTTGCCGAAATTCGCAACAGGATCGCGAAAGTGTCAGTAACCAAGCGGCCGCGGGTTTAATATGCACGCGGCGCCAACGGTTTGACCACTGCGCTCGAAGGCTCGATTAACGTGGAAGCGCTGGAACTCCTCAACGCGGAAAATGTCGCCGGGAAAAGCGAGATTTCGAGCGGCCTTACCAATGTTTCCTTCGAGCAGGTGCTGGCATGGAACCCCGACATTATCGTCACAACGGACGAAGCGTTTTACCACTATACCGTGCGGCTGGATCCGCGCTGGGCAAGCCTGACGGCGGTGCGCGCCAAGCGCGTTTATCTTTCGCCGCATCTGCCTTACGGCTGGTTTGATTTTCCGCTCGGCCCTAACCGTTTAATCGGCGCGCAGTGGCTGGCCAAAATTCTCTATCCGGAAACTTTCAAGGATGACCTCAAGCCAAAAGTGAAGACTTTCTACCGCCTGTTTTATCACCGCGAACCCGGTGACAGCGAAGTCGAAGCGCTGCTGAATCCGGAAATGTAAAAATGACCACGTCACGCGGCTTTGCTTGGCTTTATGCCGGCGCATTGGGCCTGACGCTGGTTCTGGTGTTGTTCGCTTTCTGGCTCGGCAAATTTCCAGTTTCGACCGGCGATGTTCTCGCCGCGCTTGCGGCGAAGCTGTTTGGCGTTTCCGTCACTCTGCCCGTCAACACCGACGCGGTAATCTGGCAAATCCGCGCGCCGCGCATCGCCGCCGCGCTGCTCGTGGGTGCGGGGCTCGCTGCCGCCGGTTCCTCTTACCAGAGCATGTTTAAAAATCCGCTGGTCTCGCCCGACATCCTCGGCGTGTCGTCCGGCGCGGCGCTCGGCGCGGTGCTTGGCATCTTCCTTTCAAAAAACATCGTCATGATTCAGTTTTTTGCGTTTATGGGCGGGTTGGCCGCAGTGGGGCTCGTTTATGCCATCAGTTCCTCGGTGCGCGGTCATGACGCGTTGCTTACGCTGATTTTGACCGGCGTGGTGATCGGTACGCTGCTTGGCAGCTTCATCGCGCTGCTCAAGTATCTCGCCGACCCCTACAACCAATTGCCCGCCATCACGTTCTGGCTGATGGGCAGCCTTGCCGCAATTGCGCCTTCCGACCTCATGGTGGCCGCGCCATTGATTGCGCTGGGATTGGCGCCGCTGTATCTCCTGCGTTGGCGCATCAACCTGCTTTCGCTATCCGATGACGAAGCAAGGGCGCTCGGCGTCAATGCCACCGGCATGCGCTTTATCGTGATTGTCGCGGCCACGCTGATGACCGCGGCCAGCGTCGCCATCTCCGGCATCATCGGCTGGATTGGACTGCTCATGCCGCATATCGCGCGCATGCTGGTCGGCCCCGATTTCGCCAAGGCCATGCCGATGTCGCTGCTGTTGGGCGCGGCGTTCATGCTGGGCGTAGATACGCTCGCGCGTACCGCGGCGAATATCGAAATTCCTCCCGGGGTACTAACGGCGTTAATCGGCACGCCGTTTTTTGTATGGATATTGGCAACCGCGCGCCGGGGTTGGCATTAACCTATGCAGCTCATCGCCGAAAATCTGACTTACGGCTACCCGCAGCGCGTCATCGGCGAAGGGCTGAGTTTTTCGCTTAGCGCCGGTGAAGCGTTGTGCGTGCTCGGCCCCAACGGCAGCGGCAAGACCACGCTATTTCGCACGCTGCTGGGCCTGTTGCGCGCGAAAGCGGGCCGGATTCTGCTCGACGGCAGGGAACTCGCCGAATGGCCGCGCGCCGAACTCGCGCAAGCGCTGGCCTACGTGCCGCAGTCTCACGAAGGCGCTTTTGCTTTTACCGTTGAAGAAATCGTGCTGATGGGCCGCACCGCGCACGTCGGATTGTTCGCCAGCCCCTCGGTGCAAGACCGCGAGAAGGCGCATGCAGCCATCGCGACGCTGGGACTTACGCATTTGACGCACAACATCTACACGCGCATCAGCGGCGGCGAGCGCCAGCTCACGCTGATTGCGCGCGCCCTGGCGCAGGGGGCGTGCCTCATCGTGCTCGACGAACCCACCGCCAGCCTGGACTTCGGCAATCGGGCGCGGGTGCTGGAAATACTCTTGCGTATCGCGGCAAGCGGCATCGGGGTGGTATTTTCGACGCATCATCCCGACGAAGCCTTTGCCTGCGCGCAACGAGTGATGATGCTGCGCGAAGGCCGGGTGATTGGAACCGGAAAGCCGAGTGAGGTGATTACCGCTTCAAATCTGGAAACGTTGTATGGCGTGCCGGTGGAAGTCGTCGATTTGCCCGGCGGCCGCGCGTGCCTGCCGGTGATAAAACGTTAAAACTTAGCGCGCCCTACTGGATTCGAACCAGTGACCTTTGGCTTCGGAGGCGGATTTAGAAGTTTAAATGTTTATTATTTCAATAACTTGCAACGCTTGCCAACTTCGAAAACAGCCTCAGCATGGCACAATTGTGGCACATCCAGTATCACTCTTGCACAGATTGGACACGTAGCGTTCGATTTAACTTCCAATCACGCAAGTGAAAGGGGTCGACAAGAAAGGATAGAACGGCTTGCCAACCAAACCAACTGATTAAAAGTCGTAGACGCAATTTAAGATGCATTTTTTATTAACAAATTACCAACGCTGGCCAATATCATTGTCTAGGTAAATTGTGGTTGATCACGTTTTCCACTGGGAAGACTGAGCACGATATCAGCACAATTAATTTACTCGAATTTCGAATCATCTTTGGCGTTCTCAAGCAAATAAACGTTGGTACTGGGTGTGGAGGCAGCTCGTACCACAAAGCTACTCGATCCGGACCCACGTCTGTGTCCGCCCAAACAAAAATACCCCGACGAACCCACGCACTTGGAGCTTGGTCCCACTGTCTTCCAGGGTCATCTTGCAACGATAAACCTTTCCGTTGTCAGGATCGAGGATCTCCCCGCCAGCATATACGTCTCCTTGCTTCCTCATTCCGGTGACGATGGCCATGCCGAACAGCCGCTGATCGTGCCTGGAACCTTCGCATTTCTCACAGACGGTATTTTCATCCTCACCTAGGCGCAGGCCTTTTTCAATCGTCCCCTGGAACTCGCCGTTGGTTTCAGTTATCCGGACCAGTGCGCGAGGCGTACCGGTCCGATCATCGATCATCATCCACAAACCTACCGGGGAATCGAAAGAGGCCGCTTGTGCGAACAAGCTCCAAGCAACAAGTACTAGGTAGCCTACAAAACGGCCGGTTTTATGCAAAAACAAAATCGGATTCACGACAACCCTCTTTCAACTTACACGGGAAATAAAGTCAACTCTGCTGCTTACTGTGTTTTCACGATTGTCTCGTCCTCTGTTACCCAACCCCCGCCGAAAGCGCGGTAGAGCGACACCATGGACACAGAAACCGCGGTCTCAGCTTTGACTCGATCGTCTTCGGCCGTTAGCTTTCTCCGCTCCGAATCGAGCACCGCAAGAAAGTCTGTGACACCGCGTTTGTAGAACTCCTGCGCCAGGTGTTCCGCACGTGCGGCTGCTTCTGCTGCTTGCGTGAGTTCATCACGACGCCCGCGCGCCGTCGTGTGCGCAACAAAGGCATCCTCGACATCTTCCAAAGCAGTGAGATATGTCTTCTCGTAACTCGCAGCGACTTGTGACAAACGGGCATCTACCGCTTCGATGTTGGCTCTAATTCTTCCCGCATTGAAGAGCGGCTCGACAAGCCCAAGCCCGAGTGCAAAGACGTTGCCGGTGGCAAGTGGCAGCGGGCTAAGATCGAGTGCGCTTCGACCGCCGCTCGCGGACAGGAAGAACTTGGGGAACAGATCCGTTTTCGCGGAACCAAGTTTTGCAGCGGCAGCCACTACTTCAGCCTGCGCACGCCTGATATCCGGGCGTTGCGCGAACAAGTCGGAAGGCAAGAGACCCGGTATCTTCGGCAGTGCCGAGGGCAGGGGCGCGGGCGGTCCGAGTAATGCCTCAAGATTGGCCGGCGGCTCCCCCAGTAGCACACCGAGTCGATGAATGAGCGTTGCCGTCACGTTCGCAAGTAGTGGGAGCGCGCCTTCGCTCGTATGGAGGAGTTCTTGTTGCCTTGCGATATCAAGTTCTGTAGCGAGACCTGCGCGGTAGCGCGCTTCGAGCAACCGCAATTGCTCGCGCTGCACCGCGATGTTTTCTTTCAGTATAGCGGTCTGCTTTTGTGCGCCGCGCAACTCCAGGTAGTTGGTAGCGACCTGCGCAAGGAGGCCAACTTGCACCGCGTGGCGCGCTTCTTCCAAAGCCCGCGCTTGCGCCGATGCCGCTTTCGCATCGAACCGGTTACCGCCGAACAAGTCAATTTCCCAACCGGCCTCAAGGCCGACGGTCCATGTTGTCCCGATAGGCGGCTTTGGAAGCCGTTCGAACGATTTGTTGCGACCGGCACTCGCGGTCGCATCAATGGTTGGATATAACACCGACTCTGCTACCGTCTCGAAGGCGCGGGCTTCGCGAACCCGCGCCGCAGCAATCTTCAGATCGTGGTTCGCTGCGAGCGCTCTGGTAACGAGGTCGTCGAGCAACGGATCGTTGAAATCTTTCCACCAGCGCGCGAGGTCCTGCGTGGTTGCCGCATTTTCTGCTTTAAGCGCATTGCTCCAATGGGCGGGAACATTGACTGACACCTTGTCGCGTACTGGAGTGATTGAACACCCGCCAAGCCACACGGAAGCGAGAAGGACCGCAGATAGCCGAAAGGTTCGCTTCATAACGCGCCTCTCGTTACCGTCAACACCGGTTCCGGCAGCGCACTCCCTTTTGCTTGCGACGGCGTTGTTAAGCTGTCTTCGCCTGGCTTGCGCGGTGCTCGCTTCACCTGGAACCAGGCGGCGTAGAGTGCAGGCAGAAAAAAGATTGTGAGCACAGTGGCAATGGTTAAACCACCCATAATGGCGATCGCCTGCGGGCCGAAGAAGTCACTACGCGAGAGCGGAATCATCGCAAGGATAGCGGCGGATGCTGTCAGCATGATCGGCCGGAATCTACGCACTGTGGATTCGACGATCGCAGTCCAGGTATTGCGCCCCGCTTTTTCGTCATGCTCAATCTGGTCGACAAGGATCACGGAATTGCGCATGATCATCCCGGCGAGCGCGATGATGCCGAGCAGCGCCACAAACCCGAACGGCATGCGGAACAGATGTAAGGTAAAACCGGCACCGATTACACCCAGGGGTGCGGTGATAAACACCAGCATGGTGCGCGCGATGTTATGTAGCTGGATCATGAGCAGGACCAGTGTCGCTACCACGACTAATGGGATCCACAGCAGGATTGATTTTTGCGCGATTCTGCTGTCCTCGAGCGCTGAGCCTGTCTCAACGTTGTAGCCGGGTGGTAATTGCTCCATGACCGGTTTCAACGCCAACTCGATCTGCCGTGCCACATCCGGTCCTTGCACGCCGTCAACCACATCGGTGCGCACGGAAATTGCCGGGAAGCGGTTGCGCCGCCAGATCACTCCTTCTTCGAACGTGGCTTCCATCTTTACAAGTTGCGACAACGGGACCGACTTTCCGTTACCAGTCTGAATTGCCACATCCGGCAACTCGTTTGGTGCAACCCGTTGATCGGCTTGTGCCCGCCAAACAATATCGATCAACTTGTCACGCTCGCGGAATTGACCTACGGGAATGCCGGTGTAGTGCGCTTGCAGCGCTCGGGAAAGATCTTCTGTCGTTATACCTAATGCGCGGGATTTTTCCTGGTCGAGGGTAAGTCTCACCGAGGGAATTCGATCGTGCCAATCGTCATTTACATCCACGGTATTGGGATTGGCGCGCATAACCTGTTTCACCTTTTCTGCGATCTGGCGAACAACTTGCGGGTCTTCGCCGAGTATGCGAAACACCACGGGATACTCGAACGGCGGGCCCACATTTAGGCGACCCACACGGGCGCGCACTTCAGGAAAGTCGTTAGCAAATACTTCGCGGATACGCTTCATTACCCGCTCACGGGCGACGTTGTCCTTAGTCATCACCACGAACTGCGCTAGGTTAGTGTTGGCGAGTTCCTGGGAAATGAGCAGAAAGAACCGCGGCGTGCCGCCACCAATGTAGGCAGCGTAATGGGCGATTTCCTTGTCCTTGGCAAGAATTGCCTCGAAACGCTTCGCCGCCGCTTCAGTCTGCGCAAAGCTGGAGCCTTCGGGCAGCCACATGTCGACGATTACTTCCGGTCGGTTGGAGAGCGGGAAGAACTGCTGCGGCAGGTGGATGAACGCCACCATACCGACCGCGAACAACGCCACCGTGGCAACGATTACCTTGTAACGATGCGCGACGCACCAATCAACCAACCGGCGCAGGCGGTTGTAGAACGGCGTATTAAAAATTTCATGTGGCTCGCCGACAGTGCGCTTCTTGGCCTTTAGGAGATACCAGCCGATGAAAGGGGTAAAAACAACTGCGCCAATCCAAGACAGCAGCAGTGAGATGGCGGTCACTTGGAAGATGGCCACGGTGTATTCGCCGGCATTGGAGCGGGCAAGCCCCACGGGCAGGAAGCCGGCAACCATCACCAGGGTCCCGGTCAACATTGGGAAAGAGGTCGTGCTGTAAGCATGGGTGGCGGCGCGAAAGCGGTCCCAGCCTTCCTCCATCTTGCGCGCCATCATCTCCACCGCGATTATTGCATCATCCACCAGCAATCCGAGAGCGAGGATCAAGGCGCCCAAGGAGATGCGGTGCAGGTCAATACCGAACAACAGCATCATGAGGAACGTGCCTGCGAGCACGAGAGGCACGGTAAACGCAACCACCGTCCCGGTGCGAAAGCCGAGGCTCAGGAAGCTCACGATCAACACGATGACGACCGCTTCCAAAAACGTGCGCATGAACTCGCCGACAGCAGTTTTCACTACACGGGGCTGGTCGGCGACTTGCTCGAACTCGATGCCGACTGGCAACTCGGCTTTGATTTTCGCCATCTTCGCCTCGAGTTCCTTGCCTAGTTCGAGGACATCGCTTTTCTTGTTCATGGTCACGCCGAGACCGATGACATTCTTGCCGTTGAATCTCATCTTGAATTCGGGCGGGTCGATATAGCCGCGCGTGACCTTGGCGACGTCCGCGACGCGGAAGGTGCTGCCGTTGAGACGAACGGGGAGGTTTTCGATGCTCTCGACGGTATCAAACTTGCCGGAGATCCGCAGGGGCAGGTTGCGAAGCGGAGTAAAGATATCGCCTGCAGGTGTGAGCGCGTTTTGCGTCTGTAATGCTGCGGCGATTTGCCGGGCATCGAGGCCAAGTTCGGCGAGCCGTTTATCAGAGAACTCGACATAGATTTTCTCGTCCTGCGCGCCGATGAGATCGACTTTTTCCACACTTTTCACGCGCAGAAGTTGTTGCCTGGCTGAATCGACAAAGTCTTTTAATTCGGCGTAGTTAAAACCTTCGGCGGAGAACGCGTAGATGATGCTGTAGGTGTCTCCGAACTCGTCATTGAAGAAAGGACCGATCACACCCGGTGGCAACGTGAGGCGGATGTCGCCAATTTTCTTGCGTACGTCGTACCAGAGACCTGGTACCTCCGTGCGTGGCACGTCCTGCCGCAAGGTAGCAAAGATCGTCGACTCACCAGGCTTGGAATAGCTGTTCAGATAGTCGAGATTAGGTAATTCCTGGATTTTTTTCTCGAGCCGATCGGTGACCTCTTGCTCCACTTCGCGTGCGGTGGCGCCTGGATAGAACGTTTTCACCACCATAACGCGGAAGGTAAAATCGGGGTCTTCGCGCTGGCCGAGGCGGAAATAAGCGAACGCGCCGCCCAACACCAGCAACACAATCATGAACCCGGTAAACTGGCGGTAGTTCAGCGCCCATTCGGTGAGGTTGAAGCGCTTCATTTGACTTCACCCGCTGCCTGTGATGCAGGACCAGAGGCGACATGTTTGAGGCTCGTAGGGTCCAGCTCCTGTGCGTTTTCCCCACCGAGGATTCTTACAGCCTGTCCTTCCAACAGGCGTGTTGCGCCGGCGCTGACCACGGTTTGCCCTGGTGTAAGGCCACTGACAGTCACCTGCTGATTGGCCACCGGCGCGCCAAGCTTGACCAGAACGGACCTGACAGTTTTCGTCCGCTCATCCACTAGCCACACTCGGGTCTGCATCGGGTTATTCTGCGGTTGAAATACCGCCGCCAAAGGAATGGCGGGCTCGCTTGTTTGGGTCGAAGGAAAATACACCGTCGCGGTCATGCCGAGCCGGGCGAGGTCGTTGCCTTCCAGCAGCGATACCTTCACGGTATAAGTCCGGCTTGCGGGATCTGCTCCGGGCGAAATCTCCCGGATTCGGCCCTTGATGCGCTGGTCTCCGTCGGCCCAGAGGACCACGGCCACCTCGGTCGCATTGCGTAGCTTGGCAATGCGATGCTCCGGAATGTTGATCACGACTTCTCTGTAGTCGAGCTGGGCGATCCTCATGATCACCTGACCCACGCCGACAACTTGTCCGGTTTCCATATCAAGGGCGGTCACCACGCCATCTCGATCAGCGTAAAGATTCGTGTAAGTTATCTGGTTGTTCGCTTGACTGAGCTGAAACTGCAGTGCTTCTACGCGATCATTGGCTGTTTTATAGGCCGTTTCACGCCGGTCATACTCAGCCTGGCTGATGTACTTAAGCTCCAGGAGTTCGCGATAACGAACCAGATCATCCTTGGCGAAATCGCGTTCGGTGCGCGCCGCTGCAAGCTGCGAAGCGAGGCTCTTGGAAGCGAGCTGGTAGTCGACCGGGTCGAGTTGCGCAAGGAGCTGCCCTTTGCGGACCCGATCGCCGATCTCGACGCGGCGGGCGACGACTTTTCCGGGAACGCGGAAGGAAAGCTTAGTCTCGTAGCGCGCTTTGACTTCAGCAGCATAGCTCTCCTGGTTGCCCGCTACCTGGTGATCCCCGACCCTGAACACGCGCACCGGGCGGACGACCGTTTGAGGCTCGATCTGTTTTGCGCACCCCGCAATGAGTGCTGACAAGAGCAACGCCAAGGCCACATATGCTCGAGTATCGATGTTCATAAGTATTTCCCTCATTCTCTATAAATGGACGTGCCCGGCGGGGGCGTGGTGACACGGTTTAAGCCGAACTCGCAGCGCAGGACCAGTCCGAACATGGTTTCCGGAAGCCACTTGCGAAGCCTTACAACTAGGTTGGCGTCGGAACCAACGAGGTAACGCAACCTGGGCCTGTCGGATTCGACTGCGCGCAGTACGGCCTTTGCTACCAGATCGGGCGACGGTGCTTTGGCGAGGTGCTGCTGCACCGATTCCGAGGCCTGCCGGTACCAGGGGGCGTAGTCGGGAATGTGTGTTTTCGCAGTGACGCTGTGATCGCCGAAAGCAGTGCGAATGAAGCCCGGCTCGATGAGCGACACGGGCACTCCGAACGGCAACAGTTCATGGTAGAGGGCCTCGGAATAGGCTTCGACTGCATGCTTGCTTGCGGAGTAAATCCCCATGAAAGGCATTGAAATCCTGCCTACGAGGGAACTGATGTTGATGATGTGGCCCCGGCGCCGCTTGCGCATGTCGGGCAGGACCGCCCGGGTCAGGCGAACAACGCCATGGAAATTGGTATCGAATTGGGCCGCAATCTCTTCGTCACTAGACTCCTCCGTTCCGCCCATTAAGGCATAGCCCGCGTTGTTGATCAGTACGTCGATATTTCCCGCCTGGGACAAGACGTCGCCTACGCAGCGCCGAACCGAGTCCGGATCTCGGACATCGAGTGTGAGCATTTCGACGCCGGAAATCGGGGAACACCGGCCGGGATCACGGCTGCTGCCAAATACCCGATAACCACGATCTGCGAACAAGCGCGCTATGGCATTGCCTATGCCGGATGAGACGCCAGAAATCAAAACGACTTGCTTTGTGTACTTATGAGTCACCATCTTTTTGCCCTCCTAGTTAAGTGAGCAGCATTTGTAGGGCTGCTCCCGTTTCTATACAACACTTAAGCGTGAAAAGTGCGTTGATGCGAGTACGAGGGTCGTGTTCATAGAATTGCAACACTCTCGCACCCGCACTACGCTTCGTCACACCACTCGCCTTTATTACGGTAGGGGTGCCGAAAGAACACGCTCAATCTGCTTATGAGCGTCGACCTCTTGTGGTTTCAAGGTCAGCATCGCACCTATATATACCGGGCCATCGTTACTACCGGCGATGGGGCCTGCAATCAGGCGTCTTGCTTGCTCCTGCGCGTCCAACTTAACTGAGCGGACGATGCCTGCTGCCGCAGGTGCCTGCGAGTAACCAGATTCCACAACTCCTCCGTGCTGCAGGAGATGACGCGCTTGTTCCTGAGAATCCACATAGCCGAAGCCGCCTTGCTCTGCTTTGGCGTTGTGTACACCAACCAAAGAAGCGAAGAGCAGCGCGCTGGCTGTGATGACGGTGGGTTTAGCAATCAATGTTTTAAACATGGTGATACTCCTTTCAAAAGTTTGCATATCTCGTCTTACGATTGACGTAAAGACATATGTATATGCATATTACAGTTAAAAAATTTAGGACTTACCTGACGACTTTCGAGGTCATCTGCAGTCCTTCCAACAACACCTTCACATCTAATGTCTTGGGCTGGGAACCTCCTTTCAAAAATTTGCATATCTCACCTTCCCATTAACGTCAATACATATGTATATGCATATAGCAGTTAAAAAATATAGGACTCACCTGACGGCTTTTGTGGCCATCTTCAGTCCTTCCAACAATACTTTCATTCCTTGATCTCCGAGCTTTTTTGTCATGTGGGCCTGAGCGGTTTTCCAGTGAGGGATCGCACTCTTCAGAACGCTCTTGCCCTTGCTAGTAATGCTCACAGCACGTGTCCGTTTGTCAGTACCCGGCACCATTTCGACATAACCCTGCCTCTGCAATACTCTCACGTTCCGGGAAACCGTGGTCTGGTCCATCACCCCACCGTTCGCCAGGTCGTTAATTGTCAACGGCCCATAGGTATGGATCGCTACCAGCATCGAGAACTGCGTGTTGCGCAAGCCGCTGTTTTGGAAGGTGCTGTCATAAAACTGGGAGACAGCACGCGCGGCTTTTCGCAGATTAAAGCCCACACATATCCTGCTTATCTCGGAGCAGAGTGCCAGTTCAGAAGTGTCAATACGGCTGTTCATAGAATGCAAGTATATACATATAATTTGAGTTGTCAAGCCCTAACGCCACATTTTTTTGTTACCGAATCTAAGGGGCCGCATTTTTCTACGGAATGCAAATCTCAGGAGCGGAATTTTATCGCTTCAAAAATAATTCATCGCTGACCACTAGTATTTACACATTTCTCAACGCTTGCGCCGCCAGACTGGGCTTTAAGAGCGTTGCGGACTGTTAATCCGCAGGTCGTAGGTTCGAGCCCTACTGGGAAAGCCGGCACTCAATGTCGGCTATCGACCCAAAGCTGACATTGGCATCGGACTCAAACCCAGCGCTATTTAGCGCTGCTGCTTCAGTATTGCTCTCTACTCGGTGGACGAATGTCCTGAAACGGCACCCATTGGGACTGATATACAATACACGCTAGCGCCACTGCACGGTGGCTTCGCGAGGCGATGATCCGTGATCGGAACGGCAATCTTGGGCATACTCAACGCTGCCATAGGCCCATTCATTGGCGCGGGCCTTGCGTTCTTGTCTACGCGCGTTCACGACGCGCGCCGTCAGCAACAGGAGAACGTTGCCGCAGGAAACCTCACCCTAAGCATGCTCAACAGCATGCTGAACGAGTACCTACTGTGGAGGCTGGGAGCATATGCTGATATGGCTGACCCCGAGAGGGCGAGCGACAGCCCGCTGTGGGCACGCATTCGCCCGAACCTTCAGAGCTTCGGAGACTACTGCATCGACCTCAAATCGCTATCGTTCCTCTTCGAGAACCCCGAGCGTATCGAGGCGCTCAACGCAGTACGCCTAGCCGAATTGACATACCGCGATATGCAGGCGGTTGAAAAATTCCGCAACGATGCCGCGCAAGCCATTTATCAAGAAGTTTCGACAAGGAATTTTACCTCCCACGCCGAGGCGGAGAAAGCCCTCGGGCCGCAGCGAATTGAGACTATGCTCACTGCCATCAAGAGTGTTGCGAAGCGCGCCCGTGACAATGAGAAGGCCTACACAGACGCGATTTCGAGCCTCCGCGCGGCTCTTGAGGACACTTTGAACAAGTGGTGGGCCAAGCAGCCACACTTTGTGAAATCGACTGTCGTCGCCCCACACTTTCGGCGGGAGAACCTGCCCCAGTTGCCGCGCCCGATTCTCGAAATGCTGGCAGAAATGGATCGCCAGGGCGCCGTGGCGCGGACGGTCCCGCAGCAATCTGCTCCCCCTGAAGGGGCCTAACGCCTTTCTGAGCATGAGGCTCTCTCTAGAGCAAGCGCGGAAAGTCGCCGCCGAGTTTCAACCGGCCGCGGATCGGCTCGACGTTGCCATGTTTAGCGTGCTTGCGGAGCTAGTCCCGTTGGCCAAGAATGAGAAAGCCATCGAGTACCTCAAGCAAGGCGTCGGCCGACGGATAAAGACCGCGCGCCGGTGCTTGGAGAACGTATTCAAAATATTTCCTCCCGAGAGGACGCGACTCCTCGAGATCGAAGAACTTAACGATATTCAAATCAACCTTCATGCCTTTGCGATCAATGTCTACGGTATCCTGGACAACATCGCATGGGTTTATATGCTCGAGCAGGGGCGCGTGTCAACGACAGCTGGTGATCGCACGTTCGTCGGGCTATTCAATAAGCGGACGCAGCAACACCTCTCGGAGCCGTTACGTAGCTATCTCAATTCGAAGTTGCTTTCGTGGTTCGAGGAATACGCTAAGAACTATCGGGATGCGCTTGCGCATCGGATACCGCTGTACGTCCCGCCTTACACGGTGAGGACGAAGGACAGCGCCAAATGGCAAGACCTCGGTTCCGCCATACAGCTTGCGATGACGAATAGAGACATCGCGGAGGTGATTCGCCTCAGGGCGGAGCAGGATTCTCTAGGAACAATCTGTGGCGCGTTTTCTCATTTGCTCTCCGACGACGCGCGGCCGCTATTTCTTCATCCGCAAATGATCTGCGACGCGCTCAGCGTATCGGAGCTGATAGAGAAAGTGGTCGAGGACGTGAAGAGGTCGGGTTGGGGCGCCCGGGCCGACACAAAAGCGTCATGACCTCTGCGCATACGCTCAAGTTGCCTAACAATGAAGGCAAGTGCCTCGACGCAACCCTTAGAGTACTGGAACGCACTCGGAATGCGATCAGGGCCGACCTATCATTCCCCGAGAAAATGGGTGGCGCACACCCAGTTGAGCTAGTTTGCAGAATTGGTGGCCTCAGATATGCGCTAGAACATACGCGAGTAGAGGCATTTCACAATCAGATTGGGGATGGTTTCAACTTCGCTGGAATGACCGATGGCCTTAGTGCGGAGTTAGAAGGGAAACTACCGGCGAATGGTCTGTATCAATTAATTCTTTCAGTCGGCGCGACAACCGGTATCAAGCATCACGAGGTGCCGCATATAAGAGCACGCCTAGCAAAATGGATTCTGGATGCTGCGCACCGTCTTGAATCCAAAGGTGACCGCGGTGCTGAATCCGAGACTCCCGAGGGGGTGCCGTTTTCGGCAGATCTCAGATGGCAACGCTGGTCAGCTCCGACGAAGCTTTTTGCCGCAAGAGGAATCAATGAGATAAGCATCGAGAAAGACCGTGTTACTCAGATGATGAAAGGAATCAGCAGCAAGCTCTCGAAGCTAAAAGGATGGGCGGAATTGGGAGCCATTGATGTTCTGGTTCTCGAAAACTGGGATGCTGCCCTATCCAATTTTCCATTCATCAGAAGCGCGTTCACATCCGCAATTCAGCATCTCGGGCATGTTCCATCTCACGTCTACTGTGTCGATACCTATATTCACGCGCAGTGGACTGTATGGTCGATTCGCCGTGATGGTGTCGCTGAACAAACTCAGACGTATTGGGACTTTTTGCCAAATGAGCTTGGAGATCCGAGATCTTGCATCTAATTCGAACGCGCTGAATGTCCGCTCTTGGCCGAGACGTGACGGTCGCTAATCGACCCGAAGCAGACATTCACGAAACAATGTAACTGGCGGCCCGCGGCGCGGAGCTCATGGATGAGCTGCGATTTCTCGACACCATGACGCGTGGGCATTCGTAAATGCGTGGAATGCTCCTTACTGGCATTTGAATTGAATTTCCGCAGATGCATAGGAAGCAATGCCAGCATCCTTTGATGTTGAGTCTAAAGGTATCAGCTTCTTGCCCTTAGCCGCGCAAAACTGAGTGGCCTCCTTGTACAGTTCTGCTTTTACATATCCCCCCGAATAGGTAAAAGCGGATCCAAATTTCGAATGCATATAGGTGTCGTCCGCGATCTGGACGATCCCAGAACCGGGGGTTGCACATCCGGCGATACCGGCTACCGCTAGCACAGCGAATAGTTTTTTCATTTCTTGCTCCATTGCTAAATATCTTATGCGCCGAACAAACGATGCGATGACCGTGGCGTCCATGTTCGTGTGTTCTTACCGCCTACTAGTTATTCGCCAGGCCGGCCGCTTTTGGCCGAGAGGTGACGGTCGCTAATCGACCCAAAGCGGACATTCAACGTGCTAGTTCAGTGGGATTATCGTCATGATCAAGTTTTAACGCCGCGGGACTTACGAATTTCATAGGGAACCCCCCTTAAAAACTAAACGGCCCATCGCGGCGCAGACGGGTTGTGAGCAGGCCCGGTTTCGACCTACGATCGGGAACGGCAAATCCCCTAAACGAATTGTCCAGCGGCGATCTTACGTGGGCACCGTGAAACGGATGGCACCACTCAGTCGAGTTTTTCTGAGACGGTTTTCGTTCCGGTCGCATTCTCTAGAACAATAGTCGCTATGGGCTTACCCTGTTCCAACGACGGAACGACGCTCACCGCTCGATACCCGGTGTTGCCGGCCACCGCCTTATCGGCGGCAGCGCGCAGACTCTTTTTCGCTTTCGCCATAGCTTTGGCCTGAGTGACTGAATATGAGAGGTCATCACCCTCCTTAATTTCTTCGCTCTTAGCGATCTTGCCGCTCTTGTAGTCGACAATCACTTCCAAGAACTTGCCCTTATTTGCGGTGTATACGGAGAGCTGGAGCTTTCCATCTTCCATCTCGAACTTGCCCGAAATCGGTTTACCTTTCTGCTGTGCGGCAGCGAGTCCCTTGCTAAGCGAGATCTTTGCCGCTTTGAGCGCATTCCAATCGACCCCCTTCTCCTCGGCTATGGCGGTGCCGCCCATCAGAAGCACTCCGCCAATTGCGGAGATGACCAACCTTGAGAATCTCGTGTTCATAACTACTCCTTTTGCGTTTTACCACGGGTTGCGAGCTTCGATTCCTTGTGACGCATCATCAATAGGGACTCAGTTTTTTGCGATCGCCGTTTTCTCAAGCCCGGTACGCAGGGCCTGGGCGAGCTTCCCTGCATTGTCGGTAGCCCAGAAGTGCGTGAAGATCATGGGCATGCCGCTTTCAGATGCCTATTCTCCACCGGTTTTTGGAAGGTTCCAAGTGGGATCGCGAATGTCCGCTATTGACCGATTCGCGACTTGGCGGTAAGCGACCCATTCCGGTCACCCGCCTATCCGAAAAGCGGCCGTTCAATGTTTGAATTAACCGGCAAGCGCGGATCGGGCCCCAGAACGCGTCCTGACGCTCCGGCTTGAGTCCGGGCAAGGTGCCTGGGGTCGGACGAGGACAGATCGTAGAGCGGGCGATGCCGCATGGCAGTACAAACGCTTTTTCTGTGCAGCTCTTTTGACTTGAACGCTGCTCTTTCTTATACTGCTCTCTCCCCACCGGAGGTGGAAATGCAGATCTCAAAGGAGGATTCACCCATGCGTTCTGTGAAACTCGCGGCGGTACTTTGTGTTGTCGCCCTCTTCATCGCAGGATCGGCTTTCGCCCAGCAAATGCCGAACCCCTACGGCCCGAACATCAACCTAGCGGCGGCCAAGAAGGTAGCGGCGGCAGCAGCGGCAAAGTCGGTGGAGATGAAGGTCAACTCGGTCATTGCCATTGTGGATACGGGCGGACAGCTGGTTTACCTGGAGCGCTTTGACGTGGTGCAGTGGGGGAGCATTGACGTGGCGATCCACAAGGCCAAGGCGTCCGTTCAGTACAAGCGCGCAACCCTAGCGCTCGAGAATGTTGTCAAGTCGAACATCACGTACCTGACCCTGGACGGCATTACCGCCATCGAGGGCGGCGTACCCATCATCGAAGACGGCAAGATCATCGGCGCCATCGGTGCTTCCGGCGGAACGTCTGTTCAGGATGGGCAGGTGGCCGGTGCCGGCGCAGCGGTGATCAAATAGAAAGTATTCTGTGCAGAGTTAGATTTAGCGTGAGTATAAGAAAGGGGTTTCGGCAGTCCGAAACCCCTTTCGTTTTTTAGGGATCGTTATTCGAGTGACGGCTATGGGGGAAATACTCGACCGTCTTTTTTTGGCCGGCAACTGACGTTCGTCAAAGGTCGCTTCCCGACCCAAAGCGGTCATTCCTGCTGACCGTTAATCCGGGTTCTTGGTTCGAGCCCTGATCGGGCTGCCATCCAACTACGAATGAGGCTTTTGCGAACCGCCACATTTGTCAACCAATACAGGTTAGCTTTCAGAAAGTCGTGGGCGTCCGAAAGTTATACACATGCACGATAAACTGTTATTCTTTGCCTTGGATTTTTAGCCATGGGATAAGGTTTCGCTATACGCGAGCAACAGGGAATCGTGTGCAAATCACGAGCTGTCGCGCAACTGTAAGTCACGTACAAGGTTTGTGCCATTGATGCCCACTGTTCCAGCAAGGAATGGGAAGGGTGGCCAAACGTGACAAGCCAGGAGACCTACCTTACCCGCAACGGCGATGCTTCCGCGGTCTGAGGCTCAGTCGGGTGGACTCTTTGCGCCTGCATTCGTGAGGTGTGTTCGCCTTTCCTCTTTCCGTGGCAGGATCGCTACGTTCTTGGTAGCGCCAACCTGTGAAAGGAAAGATGCACATGCTTACGCACAACCTTGGCTATCCGCGTATTGGTAGCCACAGAGAACTCAAAAAAGCTTGCGAAAGTTACTGGTCTTCCCAGATCAGCCTTGATGAACTCCTGGAGGCCGGCCGGACCATCCGCAGGAATAACTGGCAGCTCCAGCACGGGGCGGGCATTGATTTAATCCCCTGCAACGATTTCTCGTTTTACGACCAGGTGCTCGATCTCTCGCTCATGGTTGGCGCGATACCCGCGCGCTACCGACCGCTGCTCGAAAAATCCGATGGTTCCGAGTTGGATTTATACTTCGCCATGGCGCGGGGCTATCAGAAAGACGGTCTCGACATCATCGCCATGGAGATGACCAAGTGGTTCGATACCAATTATCACTACCTGGTGCCTGAGTTCACCAAGAACCAGGCGTTTCGTTTGAGCTCGCGGAAAATCTTCGATGAATTCCAAGAGGCCCGAGCGATTGGCATCAACGCCAAGCCCGTCTTGATCGGACCGGTGAGTTATTTGCTCCTCGGCAAGGAGAAAGAACCGAGCTTCAACCGCCTTGACCTGCTCGACCGGCTCTTGCCGGTTTACTTACAAATTCTAGGCGAACTTCAAGGTCTCGGCGCGCAATATGTCCAGATCGACGAACCCTTCCTCGCACTGGATTTGCAGGACGAAGCGAAGCGCGCCTATGAATCGGCCTATGCCAAGATTGCAAAAGCGTGTCCTGGACTCAAGATCATCCTCGCCACTTACTTTGCAGGGCTTGACGATAATGCCGAGCTAGCTGCGAGCCTTCCGGTGCGCTTCCTGCATCTGGACCTGGTCAGGGCGCCGGCACAACTGAACACCGTGTTGTCGTTGATCCCACCCGAGTTGGGCCTCTCACTAGGGGTCGTGGATGGCCGCAATGTGTGGAAAAACGATTTCGTCCATTCCTTGGCGCTGATCGCCAAGGCCGTGGAAAAGCTCGGTAGTGAGCGAGTGATGCTGGCACATTCCTGTTCGCTGCTGCATGCGCCCTGTGACCTCACAATCGAAAACGACGAGGCGGCGCTGCCCGGCGAGATCAAGCGTTGGCTGGCTTTTGCCCGGCAAAAGCTGGATGAAGTCGTTACGCTGAAGGGATTGGCGCAGCCCGAGACCCACAGGCAATACGCTGGCAAGCTCAAGGAGAACTTGCTCGACATGGAGAGCCGCCGCCAGTCGGTTTTGATCCACAGGCCGGCCGTGAAGCAGCGTCTTGCCGCCGTTCTTCCTGGCGATCTCAAACGCCAAAGCCCTTTTGGCGTGCGCCAGGCAAAACAACACGCGCTCCTCAAGCTGCCTTTAT
Source organism: Burkholderiales bacterium (assembly GCA_035543335.1). Lineage (NCBI taxonomy): Bacteria > Pseudomonadati > Pseudomonadota > Betaproteobacteria > Burkholderiales > Burkholderiales bacterium. The sequence goes on along the minus strand of DASZZH010000023.1, from coordinate 14,600 downwards.
ATCCCACAACCACGATCGGGTCCTTCCCCCAAACTGGTGAAGTGCGAAAGCTCCGGCGCCGCTTCCGTAAGGGCGAATTGACGCAAGAACAGTACGAGGCGGCAATTCGCAGGGAAACCGAGCAGGCCATCCGCTGGCAGGAAGAAATCGGTTTGGATGTGCTGGTGCACGGCGAGTTCGAACGCAACGACATGGTGGAATACTTCGGCGAACTTCTGGACGGTTTTGCGTTCACCGCTAACGGTTGGGTGCAGAGCTACGGTTCGCGCTGTGTCAAGCCGCCCATCATCTATGGTGATGTGGAACGCCGAGCGCCGATGACGGTGAAATGGTCGCAATACGCGCAGTCGTTGACCACTAAGCCTGTCAAAGGAATGCTCACCGGGCCGGTCACGATCCTGCAATGGTCATCCGTACGGGACGATCAGCCACGTTCGATCACGACGAAACAGATCGCCCTGGCGATTCGCGATGAAGTGTGCGACCTCGAAAAAGCCGGCATCCGCATCATCCAAATCGACGAACCGGCCATCCGCGAGGGGCTGCCCCTGCGCAAGGCGGAGTGGAAGGATTATCTCCGTTGGGCCGTAGATACCTTCCGGTTGGCCTCGTCCGGTGTGGCTGACGAGACTCAGATCCATACCCATATGTGCTACTCGGAGTTCAACGATATCATCGAGTCCGTTGCCGAAATGGATGCCGATGTCATCACCATCGAAACATCCCGGTCGCAAATGGAGCTGCTCGACGCCTTCGCGAGGTTCCGTTATCCGAACGAGATCGGTCCAGGCGTCTACGACATTCACTCGCCCCGCGTTCCTACCGAACAGGAAATGACTGCGCTGCTGCAAAAAGCGCAAGTTGTGTTACCGGCCCGCAACCTGTGGGTCAACCCCGACTGCGGCCTGAAGACCCGAAGGTGGCCGGAGACCAAGGCGGCGCTTGCCAATATGGTTGCCGCTGCGAAGGCGTTGCGAGAGCAAGTATAGAAGGAACCATTGTCACGATCCGCTCGCCAGTGTCCGCTTTTGGCCGAAAGCTGACTTCCCTAAACGTCGGCTAACGACCCTTAGCTGACCTTCGCTCTGCCCGAAAGCAGACGTTCAACGTTCCGGTTGAGGCGCGCGAGCTTAGGCGCGCAGCGCCGGGCCAAAAGCGTCGCCCTCGAACCGGCTGTTAGGTCGCGAAGTTAGCGGACGCTCCAGCACTGCTTATCTCGTTCCCACCTGTACTCCTGGACTTGAACGACCTCTGGCTTCCGCAAAAACGTGAACGTGTAATGTAAGGAAAGTACCGCCTCGTTTCCTCTTTCCGTCATAGCATTCAGGTCAAGCCCCCGCGGCCCTAATTCATCCATAGTCACAAACTGCCGTTGCCGCTGGTCGCGACCGGCCATATACATACGAGGCGTGAAGAGATCGCTTAGATCGACAGTTCGATTCGCGATCGTCACGCTCACTCGTATGGTCAGATCATAGAAACTATTCGCGGTGATGTTGTGATAAGCGACCTGAGTGACGTGTACAACCTCCGGGTTAGTTTGAGACCGTGCCAGCTTGAGGTTGTTCACAAAGAGTAGAAGTGCTGGCTTCTGACTCAGAACAAACGCCTGGTTTTTCTGCAGATAGCTCCATACGACAAAGGTCGCTGAGATAAAGGCACCCGCCGCCGTAGCCAAAAGAATCAGGTACTCAACTCGCTGCGCGTTCGTAAGTCCCAGCTGATTCGATGAAACGAGGTACCAGGACGTTCCGCCCCAAGCTATGAGAATCAGTACTGATATGGTGACCGGTACCCGCTGCATGATCGCGACCTAACAACCGAGTTCAGGCGCCGCCGCAGGCGGTCGCCTGCAACGAACAGTTAGATTGTCTATTCGACTCGCTTAACACGTTCCCACTCGCGCTTCAGAACGGCCTGAACCAACGGCACCAGTGCTTTGACATCTTCAACCAACAGTTCATGATCCTTCTCCTCCCTTGAAGTGCGAATGGTTGCGGCAACCGCTCTGCGCGTATCGCCTACCAAAGACATCAGCTGTTGATGGTCTGTCTCTTTCGGATTCAGGAGTAGTTTTATCTTGGCCTCTAGGAATGCCAATCGTTCTACCTTCTCGTAAAGCTCTCTGCCAGCAGGAACCAGGGATAGGAGTGAGGCAAGAGAGATGAACTCTGCGAATGCGTCTCGCAGGCTATTAATCCAGGCTTGACGATTGGTCGCGCGGACCGCAATGCGTGACTGCCTTTGAGTGGTCCATAGCGCAACCAACGGTCCCAGCAGGACGGCGCACAGTGCTGTTACTGCCGCGACCAGTGCAATGATTTCTACCATGGGCAATCTAACGCAAAGCTAAGGCGCCGCCGAAGGCGGTCGCCTTGAGCGCCGGGTTAGGGGTCTTAGAGCAAACCATGACTGACCAAGTAACGCCGCCCTTCTTGTTCAATGCCCCACCTTTCTGACGCGGCATAAGGCGCTGGATGATGAACGAATTCGGTTGCAAGAAGTTCGTTCAAATGAAATTTGGCTAATTGCACTTCAATGTTTATTGACTTGGATATTTCTGTGACTGTTGAGCCGCCGCTCTTGGCAAGTAACAGTAAGATTTTCTCTCTCACCTCTTCGAGGCGTTGACCATGCGATTTTTCTTTTTGAACTTCATCATTTCTCCGCTGTATTTCTTGCCGCAGATCGCTTACTTGCGACTTGAGAGATGTGTTCTCGTCTTTCATCGTTTCAAGCTCGGCCTTGTAGCGGGCCGCGCTCGGAATTTCTTTGAGTAAATCAGCAATCCATCCCATAGCGTGACCCCTAACGTTCGCGTTGAGCGTGCGCGCGCCGCTCTTGCGCGCGTCCGCTCTCGAACGCGCGGTTAGTCATCATTCGCCATCTTCGCAGAGCCAGTCCATGCATCACTGTACAGGCCCAAGCGATTTTCCGCTGGAATTTTCTCGCATAGAAGATCTTTGATCTTGTCCATTCCGCGTACCGCGCGACGAGCGTTTCCCAGAGTGATTTCGGCCTCAAGCGTGGACTTTGGGTACTCACTGCGTCTACGTTCATATTCTTCCTCGGTCCAGACGACGTCCTGCTTCACAAATTCTGGTTTAGCGTGTGCTATCGCATTTCTGAACCGCGAAAGCCAGCACGCGGTTGCCCAAGGCTCCTTATTTCGGTTGTACTCAATACCGGTCTGTTGACAAATGAGCCTGAGCTTTGCAGTAGGGCTTGCACTCTCAAAGTCCTTCCAGTCAGCCATGACTCTTTCGCCGACCGCGTTGCAGATCGCCTCGAGGGACAAAGCAGACATGGTCATTGCCGTGAATTGTGCAGAGAACCAGCCGGGTTGTTTCTTCTCGGCATCCTCAAGTGCCGCAGCTGCAATCCGCAGAAGCATATGGTGTGCAGAAAAGTTGCGCTCTCGGGAAACCTTCAGTCGCACATTCATGGCCGTGTAATGATGACTAACGGCTTGCGGCTCAGCGGCACGCGCAAGCGTGTCGGCTGCAGCCGCGGGTTAGGGCGCACAACATCACACCAGGTTAAGTGAAACGATTGGGACGTCCGTCGGAATCATCGGATTCTTGATTTCACTGACGATTCCCTTCTCTAGCGCCCACTCGGGGGCCTTGCTCTCGCCCTGAGCGAACAGGGAACGAACCTCCTCGGCCGTCAACTTGGTTCTCTCCGTGATCAATCCGCGAATCTTGGACTCTGAGGCATCAAGGCCACTGAGCGTTTCTGCCAATTGACCCCTGTTCATGGAGGTGTTGGCCGCAAAGTTCCAGGTTACTCCATGAAACAGAAAGGACGAATGCACAGAGGCGAACCGTATGTTCGCCGCGAGGAAAACGACATTTGCAATCGAGTCAATGCTCCCGGTATTGTGCATCACGATCTCAACTGGGAGGGAGCGAAGGAAGTTGTATAGGGTGATGCCTGCGTCCACCCCTCCGCCCGGAGAGGCGAACAGGCAATAGATCTGGTCGGGCTTCCTTGTGTTGATCACTTCAGCAAGGCCGGCCATGATTGCCTTCACCTTAACATCGTTAATCGCGTCAAAGAAGTTCACGTAGAGCGGGCTCTTCACGCTAGTCATCTCTGATCCACCGTGCACCCTAACAGTTATTCACCAGACCGGCCGGTCAGGACTATTGAAATTCTCAGAACATGCCGATGCGCAATAACTGCTTGATTCATTGTGTGTGCCCTGAGGTTGTCTGTCCGCATATGCAATAATAATACAGATCGATGACGCCGGTGTACTGTGGAGGCTTTCACCCTCAACCAGGAGTGACACTTATGGGGCCCGATTAGCCAACCCCCTCAAAGCAACACCGTCGCCTCGCCGCCGCGCCTGATGGATCAGGTTCATGCGGTCTGCCGACGTCGGCACCTCAGTCCCCGCACAGAAGAAGCCTATCGGTTCTGGATTCGGCAATTCATTTTCTTCCACGGCAAACGTCATCCTCGGGAACTCCGAGAGGCCGAGGTGACGCAGTTTGTGAACCACTTGGCGGTTCAGCGCAAAGTCGCAGCGTCGACCCAGACGCAGGCTCTCAATGCGCTTGTGTTTCTCTATCGCGATGTACTGGTTGTTCCGCTCGGCGAGATGAGCGGACTGAATCGTGTGCAGCAGCGCAAGCGTATTCCTGTGGTGATGACAGCGAGCGAGGTTTCGGCGGTTTTGTCGCAGATGTCTGGGACAAGGGCGCTAATGGCACAGTTGATGTTTGGCTCGGGCCTCAGGGTCGAGGAGTGTTGCACCTTGCGGGTCAAAGATATTGATTTCGGCTCGTCGATCATTAACGTTCGCAATGGCAAGGACGGGAAAGACAGGGCGACCGTCCTTCCCGCCCGCTTACAGGCGGACTTGCAGGCGCACCTGATGCAGGTTGCGCAATTGCATACCGATGACCGAAGCCGTGGAGCGGGCCTCGCACCGTTACCCGGTGCGCTTGAACGTAAATATCCGAAGGCATTCGAGTCCCTCGGTTGGCAGTTCGTGTTCCCGTCTTCCGTGTGCCGACCTTGGGGTCAAAGTGGGCGCCTGGCCCGTTGGCATGTATCGCCCGCGACGATCCAGCGCGCATTCCGTCAGGCTGCGGAACGCGCGGGAATCTTGAAGCACGCGACTGTTCACACGCTGAGACATTCGTTCGCTACACAACTGCTCGCGTCGGGGACGGACATCCGGAAAATTCAACTCTTGCTCGGGCACCGCAACCTCCAGACCACGATGATCTATACGCATGTCTTGGAGGTGACCAAGCGGGTAACCAGCCCACTTGATGCACTGTGAAGCTCTTAGCTTAAGCGCATCGCACGGCCATGAGTGAGTGTTGGTCTGCTGCTGGCTCAGACTCGTCTCAGCCGACCAATAACGTGATCGAGTGACTGCTATGGGGGAAATACTCGACCGGCCGCTTTTGGCCGATTGCCGCCATCTCCGAAACCCAGGTGTATATGAGAATACGTGGCAGGAGCGCCATCACGCGAGCGGCACGGCCAATTCCCAGAAATGCCCAGTTTCGCCTGCCGGGCGCGCCCGGCAGCATTCGAATCCGCGACAGCATTTGTTCGTAGCCAAACATCCTTTTAAAGCGCCCTTCAACGCGCATTAATGCCGCGCAGGCGATATTTTGGGGGACCTGATGCGATACCTTCTGAAATTCACGACCCGCAGCGTGAAAAAGTAGGTCGAAAAGTAGGTCAAACAGTAGATGCTATAGTAGATAAAATGTAGGAGAAATGTAGAAGAAACGTAGTAAAAGCGTACAGGGCGGGTAGGTGTTCAGGTGCGCTTTGTACGCCAATTACCGTCTATAAGAGCTCATAAAAGCGTTAACGCAGCGTGTTTTGACCGCGTGGGAAGATTTCCGAGATAGCTTTTCTGAATTTTCGCGTCAAACTGTGCTAAAGCGTCAGGATAAGTTTTAATCCAAGCGCTGCTGGTTGCTCTTTGGTAGTTTATGATTTTTGTGCCCCCATAATGCGTTTTCCCCCTTGGTTGCCTCAAATTGTAGCCGACCACGCTACCCAGCTCATCGATAGCGGGGGGCTGGGTGAAAAGATGACCGAGCGGCTCAAAAGGCTTACCACCGATGCAGGGATGAGAGCCGCGTGGGCCGCCTTGGCGAAATATGCTCCCCAGCCTCAGGATCTGGTGGACTATCTCGAATACGCCCGCCTCCATTACACCCTCATGTGGCACGGCTACTGGCGAAAATTCCCCGCCCTGTCCTCCCAGCGCCGGGCGCTAAAGCGAGTTGCAAAGCTAGGCAAAGAGCTGCTCAAAGAGTTGGAGGCGATTGGCGGAAATAACCCTGCTGCCGGGCTAGCCGCCTTGGAACATCTGCTTAACCAGGTAGTCACCCATTCCTTCGCACTGCGGAAAGAAAATCAAACGATCGTTCACGCCTTCACCCTAAAACAGACCCTTGCCGATCTCCAGAGGGAGACAGGGATCGAAAACGTACTCAATAACCTGATCCAGGCTGCAGAACTCGCTCTACAAGCCCCGCCCGTAGGCCCGCGCAAGCTCCGAGACAAGAACGCCGACCGCACCGCCTACATCCAGGATTTGGCCCGCTACGTCAAACGACGCTTTGGAAAACCCTTGAACGAAGTCGTCGCCAACACCGTGAACGCTTCCTTTAACTTTCACGACAACCCGGTAACAGAAGATTTGGTCAGAAAGCTCACCCGCTCCACCCGGAAGATTTCCGCCAACTCGAAGCCCTAATCCTCCTAGACGCACCTCTCAGCTATCCTCAAAATTGGCTCATCGTGAATTAGCGATGGAGCAATCATAGGTATGAGGACGCTTGATCTTAAAGAGGCGGCGATTTTCCTCCATGTTCATCCTGAGGAATTGCGCCAGCGTGCAAAGGCGGGACTCGTGCGCGGGGCGAAGGTCGGCAGGTGTTGGGTTTTTATTGAAGATGATCTTGTAACCTATCTACGCTCGCTTTATGCTAGTTCCCGGCAAGCGTTGCAAGGTGACAAGGAGAGTTTATGTCACTTATCCAACGCGGCAATACCTGGTGGATCGACTTCGTTGCGCCGAATGGGCAACGAGTACGCCGATCTGCTGGGACTGGCAACAAAGCCTTCGCGCAAGAACTCCACGACAGGTTAAAAGCCGAATCGTGGCGCATCGCCTACCTCGGGGAAAAACCCCGAAGGCTGTGGAATGAGGCGGTCGTACGATGGCTGAAAGAGGCGAACCGTAAGGGGGCGGGCGTAGCCGATAAGTCGCGGCTGCGCTGGCTCGATCAACACCTGTCCGGCAAACCTCTCGACACCATTACGCGAGACGTGCTTGACCGCATTACGGCGGCCAAGCTTGCTGAAGGTGTAAGTAACGCAACGGTAAATCGCATCTTGGAGCTCGTGCGGGCGATTCTCAGGAAATGCATCAATGAATGGGAATGGCTCGATCGTGTGCCAAAGGTGCGGCTGTTGAAGGAACCCACAAGGCGTATCCGGTGGTTAACGCGAGCAGAAGCGTCTCGACTGCTCGCGGTGCTGCCGGGGCACCTTGCAGACATGGCGGCATTTTCTCTCGCCACAGGTTTGCGGCAGGGGAATGTCACAGGTCTGCAATGGTCGCAAGTGGATTTGGTAAGGCGCATGGCCTGGATTCATCCCGATCAGGCGAAAGCGGGGAAAGCGATAGCGGTTCCGTTGAACGCGGAGGCGGTATTGATCATCCGCAATCAGCTCGGGAAGCATCCGACGCACGTGTTCTTATTCAGGGGTAAGCCGATTATCCAGGTGAGCACCAAAGCCTGGTACAAGGGCTTAGAGCGTGCCGGGATCGTGGATTTTCGGTGGCACGATCTGCGGCATACCTGGGCGAGCTGGCATGTGCAGCAAGGCACACCGCTTTACGTCTTGCAGGAATTGGGGGCGTGGGCATCGCCGGAGATGGTGCGCCGTTACGCGCATTTATCTTGCGAACACTTGGCCCCTTACGCGGATCGCCTTTGCGAGCTTAAGGTAGTGGGAGATTTTCCCAATGGCACAAATCTGGCACAGCAGTGAAAAACAAAACGTGCTGAATTTTTGCAACGCCATGTTTTAAATGGCGCGCCCTACTGGATTCGAACCAGTGACTTTTGGCTTCGGAGACGGAAATGTGAAAAGTAGCTCCCTTTAAATCAACAACCTGTGACGCCCGCTAAACTAAAAAACAGTCACGTAAAGCCTGAATATCATTTAATCCAGTCTCAAAATGGTACAAATTTGGCTACATTGCCCGCGGCAAGCCTCCGATAACATTGCTACTACGAACTGTTAATCCGTAGGCCCGTGGTTCGAGCCCTATTCGGCGTGCCAGCACTCAATGTCCGCTATCGACTCAAAGCGGACATTGCCGTTGGGTGAATTTAGGCCAACAATATCGCTTTAGATGGGCCGCACCGGGGAGAAAGGCATGCATTGCAAGTCTTTAGGTGAGAGGCCAAGCGGTTTGCGGCTCGAGCGCATGCAATCCTCGCCTCTCTGGAGCGGAGATGGCTTTCGCAATATTCATCCGGTGCTGCCGGGTCTGCGCGATACTAGTGTACCGACGCCATCACTATCAGATTTTCTGTGCGGCAGCAATCGCCGGGTACCGCACACGGGCCTCCCCTCCGTCGATCCGCGCGAAGTGTGGTCCAGGACACCGGGCACTGGACTGCGAGCGACTAGGCTCGGTCACTCCACCGTCCTCATCGAAATAGACGGGATTCGAGTATTAACGGACCCCGTGTGGGGCCCGCGCGCTTCGCCGTCGCGTCTGGTCGGGCCGAAACGCTTCCAGCCAGTGCCCGTTGCATTACGGGCGCTTCCGCCGATCGACGTCGTGCTCGTGTCCCATGATCACTACGACCACCTCGATTATCCAACGATCTGCAAGCTGGCGAAGTCCGATGTGCCGTTCGTTACCTCACTCGGCGTCGGAGCGCACCTGGAGGCGTGGGGCGTGCCGGCGGAACGCATTGTAGAGCTTGATTGGTGGGAATCTCACACGCTACTGAACACTGAGTTATCGGTGACTGCGGCGCCGTCGCAACATTTCTCGGGTCGCGGACTCAAGGACCGTAATGCGACGCTTTGGTCATCCCTGGTTATTCGCTCCCCGCGGCACGCTGTATTTTTTAGTGGCGACACCGGCTTGACGACCGAATACGCCGCGATCCGCACCCGATTGGGCCCGTTTGATCTCGTCATGCTGGAAGTGGGCGCCTTCCACCCATCGTGGGGCCATATCCACCTCGGCCCCGAACACGCGCTTGAGGCGCTCGCCCTGTTGGGCGGTGGTGCATTCCTGCCAGTGCATTGGGGTACATTTGCGTTGGCTCTCCATGATTGGGACCAGCCAGCCGAGACGTTGCTGACGCTCGGTCCGAGGCACGGTGCGCAGCTGCTGATGCCGCGGCTGGGCGAGCCCGTTGAGCCAGCACACACCCATGAGGTCACGTCGTGGTGGCGGGCAGTCGACGTACAAGAGCCTCGACAGCAACCATCCGGGATGCCTGCCTTGACACTACCCAAAGCGATGCCGTGGCCGTTTGACTAAGCAAGGATCCACTCATGCGGGCCACCACCAAAGAAAAACGGCGCCGGCCACAATCAGCCAAAGCGCCGCTTTAAAGAGCCGGCGATTGAGGAGGAGACGCCAGCTGTTACCTTGGAGATTGCCCTCACGACTTCGCCCTGTCAATGACGTAGTTCACAACTTCGCCTCGTCAACCAGGCGATCCAGGATCGCCGAGAGCTGTGGCAACAGACCGAAAAGGGTTCTGGTGCAAAGTTCTTACGACCCTACGAGGGCTGGTGTCTAAACCGTAAACTTGATACGGTGGATAATGGGTCAGAAGCAAATTTGCACCAGTACCGGAGGTGAGCTGACTTTGCATCGGGATTAACCGCAGGATGGGGTGGGTAGTTCATCACTAGGGAGTGCATCATGATCAAATACTTTATCGGCGTATGCCTGATCCTCGCGCTCACGGCGCACGCTCAGGCCAAGGTCCAAAAACCCGGTGTAGAACGCTAGGCAATCAAAACATCGATTGCCAAAGTCGTCAGCTTGCCCACGCCCATGGCCTTCGACCAATTTGTAACCCTTCCCGACCCGCCCTCGGCTGCCCATAACAACCCAAAGTTTCAAAAGGCGCGATACCAGGGTGAGGATCAAATTGTGTCCGTTCGCGGCTACGTCCATTTGGTGGCGGGAGAGCCCGACGGGGATTACCACATCCAGATTTCAAACAGCCCGACCTCGGGTGATCACTGCATCGTGGTCGAGGTGCCCAAGGACGATCCGATTTACGTCCACGACCCGTACGTGCGCGAGAAAGCCGGGGCCGTACGCCAGTTGATCCGCGACCGGTTGCTAAAGGGGCGCGAACCCTCTAGCGGCGGCTCCGTGATGCAGCACCCGCCCTACATGGAATTTGCCGGCGCCCTGTTCTTTGACGACGCACATGTTGGCGATGCCCCGCGCGGGAAAAAGGGCATGCACGCCGCTACCCTTTGGGAGATTCATCCGGTGATCGGGGCGCGGTTTGTCAAACCCTGAATCGCAGTCGGTGCCGATGCCGAATGTCCGGTTTGTCCGGAACGGTTGATGGGGGACGTAGTGGCTAGATCTCGATCTTGGTGCCGAGCTCGATCACGCAGTTCGCCGGTATGTTGTAGTAGTCCGCCGCGGTGTGCGCGTTGCGCGCCATCGTTGCGAACAAGACCTCGCGCCACAGCGCCATGCCCTCTTTCGGCGTCGGGATCACCGTCGCGCGGCTGAGGAAAAACGTGGTCTGCGTCAGGTCGAACTCGAGCCCATAGCTCTTGCAGACCTCCAGCGTCTGCGTGAGGTCGGGCCGGTCCATAAAGCCGAAGTACACCAGCAGGCGATTAAAGCCTTGCCCGAGCGGCTCGACCGCGACGCGATCCGACGACGGCACCCAAGGAATGTTGCGGGGAACGACGGTGACGAAGACCACGCGCTCATGCAGCACCTTGTTGTGCATGAGGTTGTGCAACAGCGCATGCGGCACCGCTTCGGGATCGCCGGCCATGAACACGGCAGTCCCGGGAACCCGGATCGGCGGGTGCGCGGAGAGCGATTCCAGAAACGGCGCGAGCGGGACCGCGGTGCGCTTCTGCGAGGCGAACGTGAGCAGGCGGCCGCGCCGCCAGGTCGTCATCACGGTGAATACGACCGCGCCGATCGCGAGCGGGAACCAACCGCCCTCCCGGATCTTGAGCAGGCTCGAGGAGAAGAACGCCGCGTCGACGAAAATGAAGAATCCGGTGGCAGCGATGCACAGCCACAGTGGATAGCCCCAGCCGAAGCGGATCACGAAAAAGGTGAGGAAGGTCGTCACCAGCATTGTCCCCGTCACCGCCACGCCGTATGCAGAGGCGAGCTTCGACGAGGAGCCGAAACCGATCACCACCGCGATGATCACGACGAGCAGCACCCAGTTCGCGCCGGGAATGTAGATCTGCCCGATCTCCTTGGCCGAGGTCTGCGCGACGTGCATGCGCGGCAGGTAATCGAGCTGGATCGCCTGCTTAGTGAGCGAGTAGGTGCCCGAGATGATAGCCTGCGAGGCGATCACCGTCGCCGCCGTGGCCAACGCCACCGTCGGATACAGAGCCCAGCCCGGAGCGAGGAGATAAAACGGGTTCTCCAGCGCCTTCGGGCTCGCGATCAGCAGCGCGCCCTGCCCAAAGTAGTTCAGAATCAGCGCCGGAAACACGAGTCCGAACCAAGCGATGCGGATCGGTGCCTTGCCAAAGTACCCCATGTCGGCGTAAAGCGCCTCGGCACCGGTGAAGGCGAGCAGCACCGCGCCAAGCACTACGAACGACGCCCAGCCGTGCTGCGTGACGAAGGCAAGGGCGTGCAGCGGATCGAGCGCGCGCAGCACCTCGGGATTCCTTGCGATCGCAACCACGCCGAGCGCCGCGATCGCGAGAAACCACAGCACGGTAACCGGGCCGAACAGCGCGCCGACCACGGAAGTTCCTCTGCGCTGCAGGGCGAAGAGCGAGATCACCACTCCGACTGCGATCGGCACCACGTAGGGCTTGAACGCGGTGGTTCCCACCTCGAGCCCTTCCACCGCCGAGAGCACCGAGATTGCCGGAGTGAGTACCGCGTCACCGTAAAAAAGCGACGCACCGAACACGCCGAGCAGCATGATCGTCGCGCTCCATTGCGGATGGTCCTTCACTGCGGAGGACGCGAGCGCAAGCAGCGCCATGATCCCGCCCTCGCCCTTGTTGTCGGCGCGCATGATCAGGATCACGTACTTGAGCGAGACCACGATCATCAGCGCCCAGAAGATCGCCGAGAGTCCCCCGAGAATGTTCACGGCGTTGAGCGGAATTCCGTGTTCGGGATTGAACGTTTCCTTGACTGCGTAGAGCGGGCTGGTGCCAATGTCGCCGTAGACCACGCCTAGTGCGGCAAGGGTCAGTGCGGCGCGCGAAGATTTTCCTTGGTCCGGCTCTTTTTCCATCTCTCGCCTCGTGGTGAAAACGACGTGAGCGCGTAGGCCCCCTGCTCTGGGCGTTACCAGAGTTCGACGCTTATCAACCAGTGCCCAGATTTGCCTTGGTCGGGGAGCCGAGCAGGGCTCGAGCATTCAGGTTACCCGATTGACACGACCTCTCGCCAGTGTCCGCTTTTGGCCGTTATCGGACAATGTCTGTCAGATTAGATTGAAATTACTGCAGGTCTGCTAAGCTGCCCAAGGTAGAATTAGTTCACTCGCATAAGGTTCAAACCCCCTTGGGGACGCCACGTAATTAATGAGTTACTGTGATGCATTTTAGTCTATCCCTCATTCAGCCCCTCAATAGCGGGGCGATTTTTCGGGGAGCAAATTATGCTAGACGATGCGAGTGAAAAAAAGAGATATGGACGCTACGGCGCACTATGGGCACGTTTATTGAGTACGAATGAGCAGTTCTAACAGATCGAACCACCTCAGGAAAACAAGGGGCACTCTATGGGAGCTTCAACCCATCACCAAGATCGAGTATTCGACAGGATCAAGCTGGCAAGGGCTTGATTGAATCGCATGTAGCGCTATTGTGCCGCGTTGACCCTTGTTGTTCGACGGGAGTAATGTATTCCGAGAAAGGGGGCGTATGGTCCATTCGACTTCCAGGCAAGTTGCTCCAGTAGCAATGCTGTCGATAACGGTCTGCTTTATGCTTCTGGGCTGCTCCCCACCCACCGAAAAGGATACCAATCAGCCGCAGTCTCTGCCCGTCGATGTTGTTTCCGCTAAAAACGATATCAAGCAACTAGAGGAGCTTCTGGCGGCAATAACCCGCAGAATAGTACGGCTTGAGTCTGAAATTAACCAATACAAGAATGCCACGTTTGACCCTACCAGAGAACATGCTTTCCAGAGAGTTGATGCAAACGTTGGCACGTTTTTGGTGGTTCTTGAGAATGTTCAACCTTATCTGGACGGACAGAAAATAACGTTGCTTATTGGAAACCTTAATTATGTCATATTTAATGGCCTTACTTTAAATGTGTCTTGGGGTTCACGGGAGCCAGACTGGAGTAAACTTAATGACGAGGAAAGAACAAAAGCCGCAGAGGCATATATAAGCACGCAACATGAAAAGGAGGTCAAGCTCACCGATATTCTCCGTCCTGCCACATGGAACAAAGTGCAATTCAACATAGCGCCTGCTAAAGCCGAACAGTTTGGTGAACTACGAATCAGTATCACGACTAATCAAGTACAAATGGGCAATGCACGGTAGTTTTTTTAGCCGACGCGAGATAGCCACAAACTTTAACTCAGGGAGAATTATTCCGGCAATTCACCGGACTGGCAAGTGAGCGCGCCGCCATCAGCGGGAATGTAGTGTCCATCGCGCCCTATGGACGGCGAGATAAACTTTCGCCCGCATGGAAAATGACGCTACCCCGATGCTATAGCCCGGTCAAGACGCCATATCGACGCTTTGGAATGCTATTAGTCTTTGGTGGGGGCGCGAGAAAGGTCGCACCCAGACATTCGCGTTCCCGTCCGATGGGGCGCGCCAGTCGCCGCGCGGGCGAAATCGGCCTTGGCGCGGCTGATTCAATTGAACGTCCGCTGTTGGCCGGTTGCCGCCATCTCCGGAACCTAGGTGTGAATGAGAATACGTGGCGGGAGCGCAATCACGCGAGCGGCACGGCCGATTCCCAGAAGTGCCCAGTTTTGCCCTGGTTTGGGGGCCGAAGAGAGCTCGAACGCCAAAGCTACCTGATTAAAATAATCTCTCGCCAGTGCCCAGTTTCATCCCAGTTGGTGCGCGGTGATTTTGAGATCAGGTCGAAACGGCTGTGGGTCCGCTAGGCTGCCCAAGGTAGAATCAAGTCACTCGCAAAAGGTTCAAACCTCCTCCCTGATCTGAACCCAGCTTTGACATGACTTGTCCTCTCAAACCGCTCCAACCGGTATTAGGGGCCGGGAGTATTTTAAAGGTAACGGGGTAAATTAGCGTCCCTAGGCGTAAGCCCTTGGGTAAAGAGACCGGACTAATTAGGTGCGGGCGGTTGCGGCACTACCTGCTGCCAACCTCCCGGACAT